>JADJUF010000008.1:377500-517047 GCA_016717005.1 Myxococcales bacterium
CCCGAGCGCCAGCAGTACCGGCGACGGCGCCACCGAGCCCGAGCTGCAGGCGGCGCCGGCCGAGGCGTCGACCCCGGCCAGGTCGAGCGCCATCACCAGCGTCTCGCCGCGGACGCCGTCGAACCGCGCGTTGACCGTGTGGCCGGTCCGGACCGCGCCGGCGCCGTGGACGTGCGCGCCCGGGATCGCCCGGATCGCCGCCTCGAGCCGCGCCGCGCGCGCGGGCACCGCCGCGGCCTCCACCAGGTCGACCGCCGCCGCGGCCGCGCCGAAGCCGATCGCGCCCAGCAGGTTCTCGGTGCCGGGTCGACGGCCGCGCTCCTGGTGACCGCCCGGGTGCGGCGGCGCCAGGGTGACGCCGGGCGCGGTCCACAGCGCGCCCACGCCGGCCGGGCCGCCGAGCTTGTGGCTCGACAGCGCCACGGCGTCGGCGACCGCGGCGATCGGGCCGAGCTCGACGCGCCCGGCTGCGGCGATCGCGTCGACCACCACCCGGGCGCCGACGGCCCGCGCCGCCGGCGCCAGCGCGGGGATGTCGGCGATCGTCCCGAGCTCGTGGTTGGCCGCGGCCAGCGCGACGATCGCCGGCCGGTGGGCCAGCGCGTCGGCCCACGACGCCGGGTCGATGAGGCCCTCGGCGTCGACCGCGATCACGTGGACCCGCCAGCCGCGCTCAGCCAGCGCGGCCGCGGCGCCGTGGACGGCCGGATGTTCGCTCGCCACCAGCGCGACGCCGCGGGCCGGCGCCGCGCCCGCGGCCAGGCCGATCAGGGCCGCGAACAGGGCCTCGGTCCCGCCGCTCGTGAACACGACTCGATCGATCGGATCGGTGTCGTCACCGAGGAGCCCTGCGACCTGGCGCCGCGCGCGCTCGAGGAGCGCGCGGGCCCGGCGGCCCCGGGTGTGGATCGAGGACGGGTTGCCAAACTCGTCGAGCGCCGCCGTCATCGCCGCCCGGGCCACGCCATGGAGCGGGGCGCCAGCGTTGTGGTCGAGATAAATCCGCATGGGGGTTCGTTGACACCGGTGCGCGGGTGCCGACATGATCGGTCCGTCGCTGGGTCGGGGTCGTCGCCGAGACGATCGCGCATCTCGGCCGACGGATCCATCGTGGCCGACGACGCCGGAGCATTGCTAGTCCGCGCGGGTCTCATCGCAGACCAGGCGCTCGCGAGCGCGCGCACGGCCCAGCGCCACAGCGGCGGCACGCTGGGCGAGCACCTCGTCGCCACGGGCGCGGTCAGCGACGAGGGCCTCACCGAGTTCTACCGCAGCCGGCTCATGGTCCCGCAGGTCAGCCCGTCGACCCTGGCCAAGCTGTCGACGGCCGTGGTCGCGCTCTTGCCGGCCGACATGGCGGTCGAGTTCCGGGTCATGCCGGTCAGCATCGACAAGGACGGCAACCTGACCGTCGCGATGTCGGACCCGAGCGACCGCCACGCCGTCGACGAGATCGGGTTCTTCACCGGCAAGTACGTGGTCCGCGCGGTCGCGACCCAGATGCAGATCGCGTGGTGCCTGGCCCACTACTACGACTACGTCACCGAGCTAGCGGAGCGCCTGATGCAGCCGGTGGCGACGGCGCTGGCCAGCCGCGCGGCGCCCGCGCCGGCCGCGCCGCAGCCGACCCGGACCAAGGGCGACACCGCCAAGGTCGACGCCGCGCGCCACCGGGTGCTGGTCCCGGCCACCACGCCGCCGCCGGTGCCGGACCGGCCCGGGCCCGAGTCGCTCGATCGATCGGCCCCGGCCCCGGCCCCCGCGCCCGAGCCCGTCACGATCGAGATGGAGTCGGACGAGCCCGACGACGGCGCGTTCGCGCCCGAGCAGCCGCTGGCCCCGCCGCCGCCGCGCATGTCGGCCCCGGCCCCCGCGGTCGCGCTCGCGGCCGACGCCTTCGGCGGCAGCCCGACGGTGGTGGTCAGCGCCGAGGCCAGCCGCCCGCAGCGGAGCCGCCCGGCTGCGCCCGATCCGCCCGAGCTGGCGGCGCGCTCCGGCGAGGTCACCGGCCACGGCCGCGACGGCCGCGTCGACGTCCCGTCGATCACGGTCGAGATCAACCTCGGCGAGGAGCCCGAGCTCGAGGCCGCGGTCATCGCGCTCGATCGCCGACGCGCGTCCTCGCCGCCGCCGGTCATGGTCGTCAGCGCCGGCGAGGTGTCCGAGGCGACGCCGCTCGCGGATCGCGAGGAGGTCGCGATCATCCACGACACCCTCGTCGACACCGAGTCGGCGCCGATCCTGCTCGAGCACTTCCGCCGCGGCGAGGCCCCGCCCGACGAGGCCCCGGCCGCGCCCGAGGCCACCACCGACGAGCCGTCGGGGCCGATCCTGTTGCTCGAGCGCAAGAAGGGCCTGGCCCCGCGGCGCGACAAGCACACCGTGCTGGGCATCGGCCTGCTCGGGCCGATCCCGCGCTCGACCGAGCCGCCGCCGCTCGGGCCGCGCTCACCGACGCTGCCACCGCCGATGGGCGACGAGCTGGCCGAGGCGGTGCCGCAGGTGGTGACCGACGAGGAGGCCGCCACCCGCCGGCTCGAGGTCGAGCCGCGCGCGCCCGACGTCGACGCCGGCTGGGACGACGACACCGTCCAGACCTTCGGCCCGCCGGGCACCACCATCCCGCCGCCGTACCTGGGCGCCGCGGAGCTGATCGAGGACGCGCCCTCAGGCCAGATCCCGCTGACCACCGCCGACGCCGACTCGGCGCCGATCGCGGCCGCGCGCCCGGTCGCCCCGGCGCCGGCTCACCGGCTCGAGGCCCTGCGCCCGGTCGCCCCGAGGCTCGAGGCCCTGCGCCCGGTCGTCCCGAGGCCCACGCCTCAGGGCGAGCCCACGCCCGAGGGCGAGCCCGCGCCCGAGGTCGAGCCGCCCCGGTCGGCGGCCGCGGCCCGCCGCCGATCGATCGCGCCCCCGCCCGACCCGGCCGCGCTGGCCCGGCAGCTCGAGGAGGCGTCGCTGGCGCTGGTCGATCTGCTCCGGAGCTTCGACGCCGCGACCACGCGCGATCACGTGATCGCGATGCTGATCGACTTCGTCGCGTCGTCGCACCACCGGGTCGCGTTCCTGGCCGCCAAGGGCCGCGAGCTCAGTGCGTTCATGCAGGTGCCGGCGCCGCTGCCCGGCGCCGAGATGGCCCGGCTCGACCTGACCACGCCGTCGACGTTCCAGGACGTGGTCGGCACGCGCCTGCCCTACCGCGGGCCGATCGGCGACGCCGCCAGCCGCGGCCTCGTCAAGGCGATGTTCGGCTCCCCCACCGACGACATCCTGGCGGTGCCCGTGGCGGTGCGCGACCGCGTCGTCGGCGTCATCTACGCCGACGGCCGCTACCGCCACTCGTACGACGAACACGTCACCGTCGGCGGCCGCGCCGCCGGCCTCGCGCTCGAGCGCATCCTCAAGGGCAAGCGGCACTGAGTTTCCAGGGAGGCCTGTCGCCAGGTCGCCAGCCCCGACGCCCGGCGCACGCCCGGCGCATGGACCGGTGCTCGACCGAAAGCTGACAAGGTCTGCACTGAGTTTCCAGGGAGGCCTGTCGCCAGGCCTCCCCTCGTCGGGGGCAAGCCCCGACGAGCCTCCCCTCCGAGACGCGAAACGCCCGGCGCATGGACCGGTGCTCGACCGAAAGCTGACAAGGTCTGCACTGAGTTTCCAGGGAGGCCTGTCGCCAGGCCTCCCCTCGTCGGGGGCAAGCCCCGACGAGCCTCCCCTCCGAGACCGAAACGCCGATGGACCGGGCTCGACCGAAAGCGACAAGGTCGCCGAGTTTCAGGAGGCCTGTGCCTCCCTCGGGGGAGCCCCGACGAGCCTCCCCTCCGAGACGCGAAACGTCCGGCGCATGGACCGGTGCTCGACCGAAAGCTGACAAGGTCTGCACTGAGTTTCCAGGGAGGCCTGTCGCCAGGCCCAGGCAGGTGCAGGGGTGCTCCGAAGTCCGAGGTCTCATCCAGACCAGGTCGGCACCTCGGGGGCAAGCCCCGACAGGGCCCCCAACCAAGACGCGAGACGCCCGGCGCGTCGACCGGTGCTCGACCGAAAAGAACCTGACAAGCGCTGAGTCCAGCGTCGGCGCCGGAACCGGACCTCGCGTGGAGCGCGGAGTTCGCGCCGCGCGGTCAGCGTCGCCGCGCCCGGGCGGTCGCGATCCAGTGGGCGTCGTGGGCGGCGCAGGCGACCTCGACCTCGAGGCCCCAGGCGTCGGGCACCTCGACGATCGCGGCGTCGGCGCGCGGATCGCGCAGCGCCACCTCGTGAAAGCCGACGTAGCGGCCCAGGTACGGATCGATCGCCTTGTAGACCGCCTCCTTGATCGCGAAGGTGCGCACGACCGCGCGCCGCTGCTCGTCGGGGACGAGGTGCGCGAGCGCGGCCTGCTCGGGCGGCGTCAGCACCCGGCGGCTGATGTCGGTGGCGCGCGGCGCGCGCAGCTCGAGATCGATGCCGATCGTCCAGCCCTGAGCCGGCGCCGCCAGCGCGATCGCCAGCGTGGCCTTGTGGCTGATCGAGCCGACCACCTCGGGCGGCAGCAGCGGCGCGCCGCGCGGGTCGGCGTCGATCGGGCCCAGCGCCGGCGCCAGGCCCAGCTCGGCGATCGCGGCTCGGAGCGCGCGGCGCCCGGCCAGGAACTCGCGGGCGCGGCCATCGCGGTAGCGGGCGGCGGCGACGCGCTCGTCGGGGTGGTTGCCATCGACGGCGTCGTCGACCGCCACCGCCACCGCGCGGCCGTGGGCCAGCTCGAGCGCGAACGGCGCGGTCACGGCTCGACGCGGAGGTCGGCGCCGAGGCTGGTGAGCGCGGCGACGAAGCCGGGGTACGAGGTGGCGACGTTGTCGGCGTCGTCGATCCGCGACGGCCCGTCGGCGACCAGCGCCAGCACCGTGCCGGCCATCGCGATCCGGTGATCGCCGGCCGAGTCGACCCGGGCCGCGCGCAGCGTCCGGCGGCCGCGCCCGACCACGACCAGCCCCTCGCCCTGCGCCTCGGCGTCGACGCCGAACGCGCGCAGCATCGCGACCGTGGTCGCGATCCGGTCCGACTCCTTGACCTTGAGCTCGCCGGCGTCCTCGATCACCGTCTCGCCCTCGGCCAGCGCCGCGACCGCCGCCAGGATCGGGATCTCGTCGATCGCGCGCACGGTCAGCTCGCCGGCGATCCGCGTGGCGCGCAGCGCCGGCGCCGGGCCGCGCACGTCGATCGTCACGCCGTCCTCGCCCGGGTAGTAGGTCACCGGATCCCGCGTCGGCGCGACCCAGCCCATCGCCGCCAGCGCGTCGAGGAAGCCGGTGCGGGTCGGGTTCTGGTTGACGCCGACGCAGCTCACGCCGTCGCCGCCCACGCCGGCCACCAGCGCCGCCGCCAGGATGAACGCCGCCGAGCTGGGATCGCCGGGCACGGTGATCTGATCGATCGCCAGCGCGCCGTCCCAGCCGCCGGCGTGGACCTCGACCTCGCGATCGCGCACGCGGATCGGCGCGCCCATCGCGGTCAGCAGGTGCTCGGAGTGATCGCGCGAGCGCCACGGCTCGCGCACGCGGGTGGTGCCGTCGGCGCACAGGCCCGCCAGCACCAGCGCGGTCTTGACCTGCGCCGACGCGATCGCCAGCGCGTGGTCGCAGCCGCGCAGGCGCTCGGCGCAGGCCGCGATCGTCAGCGGCGGGCTCACGTCGACGCCGCCGGCGCGGCCGGTGATGTGCGCGCCCATGGCGCGCAGCGGCGCGATCACCCGGGCCATCGGCCGGCGCGACAGCGACTCGTCGCCGAACAGCTCGCTGGCGAACGGCTGCCCGGCCAGCAGCCCGGTCAGGAGCCGGATCGTCGTGCCCGAGTTGCCGCAGTCGATCGGCGCTGGCGGCGCGTGCAGGTGGCGCAGCCCCGGGCCGCGCACGATCAGCGCGTCGCCGACCCGCTCGGTGGTCGCGCCGAGCGCGATGATCGCGCGGGCGGTGCGGCCGTTGTCGGCGCCGCCGCCGAGGCCGCGGATCCGCACCCGCGTCCGCGCCAGCGCCGAGAACAAGAGCGCGCGGTGGCCGACCGACTTGTCGCCGGGCGCGGTGACCTGCCCCGCGAGGGGGCGGCCGGTGGGCGTGACGACGAAGGCGGTCATGGCTCGCCGTGAGCTTGCCAGCGCGCGACCGCGCGCGCGAGCCGCCCCGGCCCGATCACGATCGTCGCGGTCGCGCCGCCGCGGGTCGCGACCACCTCGGCCGCGGCCAGCGGCGGCGTCAGGCCCAGCGCCCGCACCTCGCGCACCGCCGCCAGGCGGTCGCGCCAGCCGGTCACCGCCCCGACGTCGACGCCGTCGACCCAGACGATCGCCGCGAGGTCGTCGGCGACGTCGAGCCAGGCCGCCAGCGCGGTCGGCGCGGCCGCGGTCTCGAGCGCCTCGCGCAGCCCACGCCGGGCGTCGTCGTCGAACCGCGCCGCGACCCGGATCGCCGCGCCCTCGGCCGCGGCCGGCATCACCGCGGCCCGCGCCGCCATCAACGCCGCGTCGTCGGCCAGGCTGGCGCCGGGCGCCACCGCCAGGATCGCCGCGGCCTCGCCCTCGTCGGTCAGCACCCAGACGTCATCGGTCAGCGCGACGCCGTCGCGGGGCCGGTGCCCGCCCTGCACGACGGTCAGGGTGTGGGCGTCGGGCCGGCCCACCGCGTAGGCCGCCAGCACCACCGCGTCGGCGTCGACCAGCGCCGCGGCGGAAGGCACCGCGTCGACCGGCGCCGCGCCCCCGTCGATGACCGCCCGCGCGACCGCGCCGACCGCCGGGTTGGCCCGCAGCCGCGCCAGGTCGAGCTCGACCACCAGGGCCGCGCCTGGCGGCAGCCGCGGCAAGAGCGCGTCCCCGGCGGTGGCGGCCCGGGTCGGCACCGACGGCGACGGCGGCGACGACCGCGGCGACGATCCGCAGGCGCACGCGAGCGCCGCGCCGAGCGCTAGGCCAGCACCGCGCACAGCGCCTTGATCACGCGATCCATCTGGTCGGCGGCGGCGATCGACGCGCGCAGGCAGGTCGGCAGGCCCCAGGCGGCCATCGGGCGCACGATCACGCCCTGGCGCAAGAGCGCGTCGTAGAGCGGCCCCGCCGGGCGCCCGGTCTCGATCAGCGCAAAGTTGGCCAGCGACGGGTAGACGATCACCCCGGGGCCGTGGACCTCGGCCCGGAGCCGCTCGATGCCGCGCCGCCCGAGCGCCGCCGACCGCAGCACGTGGTCGCGATCGTCGAGCGCCGCGGTGGCCGCGACCTGGGCCAGCGTGCCGACGTGGAACGTCCGCACCACGCGCCCCAGGATCTCGATCACCGTCGGGTGCGCGATCGCGTAGCCGACCCGCAGCGCCGCCAGCCCGTAGATCTTCGAGAACGTGCGCAGGACCACGACGCGCGGGTCGCGCCGCAGCATCGCCAGCCCGTCGACGTGCTCGACCTCGGGCCAGGCCGCGGCGTAGTCGTAATAGGCCTCGTCGATCACCAGCAGCGACGTCGCCGGCAGCGCCTCGAGCACCCGCGTCACCTCGGCCGCGGTCCAGACCGCGCCGGTGGGGTTGTTGGGCGAGCCGATCACGCACAGCTTGGTGCGCGGGGTGATCCCCGCGATCAGCGCGTCGATGTCCGCGCCCAGCGGGGTCGCGGCGGTCGCGACGAACCGCCGCCCCGCCACCGCCGCCGCCAGCTTGTAGCTGAGGAAGCCGAGCGCCGGCGACAGCATCTCCTCGTCGGGGCCGACCAGCGCGAGCACCAGCTGGTAGAGCAGATCGTTCGAGCCGGCGCCGAGCGCGAGCTGGTCGGGCCGGACGTCGAGCTGGGCCGCCAGAGCCGCCCGCAGCACGTGCCCCGACGCGTCGGGGTACAGGTGCACGCTGCCGATCGCCCCCGCGACCGCCGCGAGCGCCTTGGGCGACGGACCCAGCGGGTTCTCGTTCGACGCGACCTTGAGCGCGCCGCTGATGCCCAGCTCGCGCTCGAGCTCCTCGATCGGCTTGCCGGGCTGGTACGCCTCGAGCTGGCGGACGTGGTCGGGCGCGAGCTCGGCGAGGGCGGGCAAGACGAGGTCGGGGGCCATGAGCCGGGACACTACACCGCGGGGCGCCCCGGTTCGAAGTGCGCCTGCGGAATCGCCACCGCTGCGACGCCGGTTATAGTCCCACCGCCGTGAAGTACCTATCGCCCCGTCGCCCCCACCCCGCGCTGCGCCTGGCCCCGTGGCTGATCCTGGCGGTGCTGCTGCTGCTGCCGCAGATCGCCCACGCCGACGACGGCACCGTGTTCGAGGAGTACAAGTCCAAGGGCCTGGCCTGGGCGTACCTCGGGGCGTTCGGCTTCGGCCTGTTGACGTCGCTGACGCCGTGCGTCTACCCGATGATCCCGATCGTCGTCGGCATCTTCGGTGGCCGCGGCGCGTCCGTGTCCCGCGGCCGCGCGCTGCTCCTGGCCACGCTGTACGTCGTCGGCATGGGCCTGATGTTCGCGGGGCTGGGCGTCGTGTTCGCGATGATCGGCAAGCGCTCGGGCTCGCTCCTGGGCGATCCGGTCGTCGTCATCCCGATCGTGCTCCTGTACCTGATCCTGGCCGCGTCGATGTTCGGCGCCTTCGAGCTGCAGCTGCCGATGGCCCTGCAGCAGAAGCTGTCGTCGGTGAGCGGCGACGGCGCGGCCGGCGCGTTCGGCATGGGCCTGGTCGGCGGCTTCACCGCCGCGCCGTGCACCGGGCCGTTCCTGCTCGGCATCCTCGGCTACGTCGCCCAGACCAAGGACGTCGTCGTCGGCTCGACGCTCTTGTTCACGTACGCGCTCGGCATGGGCGTCTTGTTCTGGGTGCTGGCCGCGTTCGCGGTGGCGCTGCCCAAGAGCGGGCGCTGGATGGAGTGGATGAAGTCGCTGGGCGGCATCGCGCTGGTGATCGCGGGCATCCACTTCCTCAAGCCGATCGCGCCGTCGATCGAGCGGATCGTCGCGACGCCGGGCTGGTTCCTCGCGGCCGCCCTGGCGCTGGCCGCGGGCGGCCTGGCGCTGGGCGCGATCCACCTGTCGTTCCACGACGCCTGGGGCGTGCGCCTGCGCAAGGGCGCCGCGGTCGCGATGACCGTCATCGGGTTCAGCCTCGCGATCAACTGGATGCTCGCGGTCGATCGCCACCTGGCGTGGGTCCGCGGCGACGAGGCCGCCGCCTTCGCCAAGGCCAAGGCCGAGGGCAAGGGCGTGATGATCGACTTCTGGGCGTCGTGGTGCACGCCGTGCAAGGAGTTCGAGCACACCTTCGCCGCGTCGCCGGTGTTCGAGACGATCAACGCGAACTTCGTGCCGCTGCAGATCGACATGACCGCCGAGAGCGACGCGACGAGCGCGATCCAGGAGCGCTACAGCGCCGGCACGCCGACGGTGATCTTCCTGACCGCCGACGGCAAGGAGCTCGGCCGGTTCCACGAGTACGTCACGCCCGGCCCGTTCATGAAGGTGCTCGGCCCCGCCGCCGACGCGGTCAAGGCCGGCCAGACCGCCGCGCTCGAGCCGCCGCCGGCGACCGGCGCGACCGCCGCGACGCCGTAGGCACGCGTTCGGGGGGCCGGATCCCGGGTCCGGGGTTGGCTCGGGGGCCGGGTCCGTGGTCCGGTTCAGACACCGGGTCCGGTTCCGGGTTCCGGGTCCGGCTCCGTGGTCCGGTTCCGGCTCCGGGTCCGGGTCCGGCTCCGGCTCCGGCTCCGGCTCCGGCTCCGGCTCCGGGTCCGGGTCAGGTCCGGGTCGGTCCGGCTCCGGGTCCGGCTCCGGCTCCGGCTCCGGCTCCGGCTCCGGGTCCGGCTCCGGGTCCGACACCGGTTCCGGTTCCGGTTCCGGGTCCGGTTCCGGTTCCGGGTCCGGCTCCGGCTCCGGCTCCGGGTCCGGGTCCGGGTCCGACACCGGTTCCGGTTCCGGGTCCGGGTCCGGGTCCGGCTCCGTGGTCCGCGCTTCCTTGACGAGCGCGTGGATGAGTGCGGCGTTGACCTGTGTGCGTGAGCGTGGAGCTCCGTGTTCGGGGTTGCCCCTCGCGGCCCCCGCGCACGTCCCGTGCCCACGCGCCGCCGGGACGCGATCGTGTGAGGAGCGACGAGATCGAGGGCGGCGCGGTCGGGCACGAGACCTGCGCGTCGGGCCGCGGATCGGGGCGCAACCCCGAACACGGAGATCAACGTCATGCTCGATGCACAGCAGGTCACGCTCGAACTCATCACGGTGCTCAGGTCGATCGTCGAGGAAGTGCGCCGGTGCTCGCCGGATCTGGCGGAGCAACTCCGGCGCGCCGCGACCTCGGTGGCGCTGAACCTGGCCGAGGGCACGCGGCGGAGCGGCCGGGACAAGCGCCGCGTGTACCGGATCGCCGCGGCCGAGGCCCAGGAGGTCAAGAGCGCCCTCGCGGTGGCCGCCGCCTGGGGCTACGTGGCGCCCGACTCGATCGCGCCGGCGCTGGCGCTCGCCGAGCGCGTCGGCGCGATGACCTACCGGCTCGGGCGGTAGCCCGACGGGGCCCGGCACCCGATGCCGGCTTCCGGCTCCGGCTCCGGGTCCGGTTCCGGCTCCGGTTCCGGATCCGACTCCGGCTCCGACTCCGGCTCCGGTTCCGACTCTGGTTCCGGTTCCGGTTCCGGCTCCGGTCCCGGTCCCCGGTTCCGACTCCGGCTCCGGTTCCGACTCCGGCTCCGGTTCCGGCTCCGGCTCCGGTTCCGGTCCCGGCTCCGACATCGGCTCCGGCTCCGACTCCGGTTCCGGCTCCGGTTCCGGTCCCGGCTCCGACATCGGCTCCGGCTCCGACTCCGGTTCCGAGACCGTCTCCGGCTCCGCAACCTCCGCGCGGACGCCGGCCCCGTCTCCGGGCCTCCCGCTCTACGTCACCCCGCCCGGTCGAAACCACACCCGCCGTACATCACGCACCGGGTGCAGGGATCAACACGGGTGCAGAGATCAAAACGGTACCGGGTAGCTGAACGAGCCGCCGCTCTTGGTCTTGGTGAACGACGCCTTCTTCATCGCCGTGGCGACGCACGAGCCGAGCGCCGGGTCGGGGGTGCTCTTGACGGTGACGCTGGTGACGCTGCCGTTGCCCGCCACCTTGACCGACACGAGCACCTTGCCCTTCGCCGACGACTTGGCGCTGCACGCCTTGGCGCTGGGCCGGACCTTGCTGACGCCCGCCGAGATGTCCGACTTGGTCAGGCTGTCGGGCAGGTCGCCGCCGCCGCCGCCGGTCGTGGTGCTGCCGCCGCCGCCGGTCTTCTTGCCGCCGCCGTACTTCGAGCAGCACGACGGGGGCTTGGGCGCGAGCATGCACTCGACCTCACCCATGCAGGAGCCACCGCTCGACGGGGGCGGATCCGGCGGCGGCTTGCTCGACCCGGTCGAAGGCTTGCTCGACCCGCCCGACGGCTTGTTCGACCCGCTCGACGGCTTGCTCGACCCGCTCGACGGCTTGCTCGACCCGCTGGTGGGCGGAGGGTCCGCGGGCTTGGTGACGGGGTCGGCCGGCTTGGTGCCGGGGTCGGCCGGCTTGGTGCCGGGATCCGCGGGGAGGGTCGCGCCCGGGTCCGCGGGCTTGGTGCCCGGATCCGCGGCGGTGCCCGCGGACGGATCCGGCAGGTCAGGCTTGTCGGACGGCTTGTCCTTGTCGGACGGCTCGTCCTTGTCGTTGGCCGCCACCGCCGGGGTCTTGTTGTCGCTCTTGCCCAGCACCACGACGACCAGCACCACCGCGAGGATCGCGAGGAAGGCCACCGCGCCCAGCAGGATGTAGAGCATCTTGTTGTTGTTGCGCGACCCGCCCATCGACGGGATGATCACCGCCGGCTCGCTGAACGCCGCCGTCGAGAACACCGGCAGGTCGTCGGCCGAGCCGACCCTGGGGCCGCCCGGCGACATGCCCGGCTTGGCGCCGCCGAGGTAGGCGCTGGCCATCGAGCGGATGTCGATCAGGCCCGAGCCCTCGCCACCGCCGTGACCCGCGGTGCCGGGCGCCGAGCTCGACGACGACGACGGCGCGGCGGCGGCGCGGGGCTGATCGCTCGCGAGCGCGGCGAGGTTGCCGAGCGAGAACAGGACCGAGTTCTCGTTGCGCTGGCCCTTCATCGACGACACCGTCGCCGGCTGGGCCGACTTGGCCTCGTTGCCGAACAGGGGCGCGTCGGCGTCCGGCGGCGCGCCGGTGCGACGGCTCGAGCGCGCGGGCTCGGCCGCCTTCTGGCCGAACAGATCGCCGCCGCCATCGTCGTCCTGCTTGGCGGCATGGGCGGCGAACACGTCGCCCGGGTCGCCCTTCGCGGGCGCCGACGGATCCTCGTAGTTGCTCGCGCCGAACATGCTGGCGACCGCGTCGGCACCGGACGACGGCTGGGCCGTGGTGGTGCTGCCGCTCGCGAGCAGGTTCGCGAAGTCGGGCACCTGCGCCAGGGGCAGCCAGTCGGCGAAGCCCTCGCGCCAGATGTACGACTCACCGTCGATCTCGCCGGCGGCGAACCGGGTCTGGACCTCGGCCACCGTCAGCGGGCCGACCTGCTCCTGGTCGACGACGATGTGCCAGACCCCCTCGTCGGCCCCGGGCGGCGGCGCGCCACCTTCGTAGCCGCCGTAGTCGTAGACCCGGGTCTCCTTCTGATCGAAGCTGCCCGGGGCGGGCGCTGCGGCCGCCGGGGCCGCCGCTTCGTCAGCGCCGCCGGTGCCCCGGACGACGATGATGTTGCTGCACTTCTTGCAGCGAATCTTGAAGACCTTGCCTTGGACCTTCTCGTCGGCAATCGAGTACTTCGCAGAACAGGCATCGCAGACGATCTTCATGGTCGTTCCTAAATTCTCGCCGTTCGCGAGAGGTCGTTCGAGGGCTTGGAACCCCCGGCCCCCTCGGACCTTGGAGAAATCGTATCACCCGCCACGACGCCTTCGCCACTCCTGGGCGGCCGCTTCCGCCGCGACTTCACTCGCGAAACGGATCACGCAGGACGATCGTCTCGTCCCGATCCGGGCCCACCGACACCAGGTAGAACGGCACGCCGGCCAGGCGCTCGACGGTGTCGACGTACTGGCGCGTCGTGGGCGGCAGGTCGTCGAAGCTCCGGATCCCTGCCAGCGACGTCCAGCCGGGGTAGCTCGCGAACACCGGCTCGGCCCGGGCGATGTCGTCGGGGTCGGTCGGCAGCTCGTCGAGCTCGCGGCCGTCGATCTTGTAGGCGACGCAGACCCGGACCTCGGGCAGCCCGGCCAGCACGTCGAGCTTGGTCAGCGCCAGCCCATCCATGCCCGAGAGCCGCACGCCCAGGCGCAGGGCCGGCAGATCCAGCCAGCCGCACCGCCGCGGCCGACCGGTGGTGGCGCCGAACTCGCCGCCGGCCTGCCGCAGCGCCTCGGCCGCGTCGCCGTGCAGCTCGGTCGGGAACGGCCCGGCCCCGACCCGCGTGGCGTAGGCCTTGGTGATGCCGACGACGCGATCGATCTTCGACGGCCCGATGCCGGTCGACTGGCAGGCGCCCGCGGCGATCGTCGACGACGACGTCACGAACGGGTACGTGCCGTGATCGAGATCGAGCAGCGTGCCCTGGGCGCCCTCGAACAGCACGTTGACCCCGGCCTTGATCTTCTCGGCCACGAACCGGCTGGCGTCGCCGACGTGGGGCCGCAGCGCCGCGCCGGCGGCGAGCGCGTCGGCGATCCAGCCCTCGATCTCGGCCGCGGTCGGCGCCGCGCCGCCGAAGTGGAGCATGATCGGCACCAGCTCGTCGAGGTTGGCCGCGACCAGGTCGCGCAGGCGCTCGGGCCGGAACAGATCGCGGATGCGCACGCCCCGGCGCGCGGCCTTGGCCTCGTAGGCCGGGCCGATGCCGCGGCGGGTGGTGCCGATCGCGCCCTTGCGGCCCTCGCGCAGCTCCTCGACGCGCTTGTGGTACGGCAGGATCACGTGGGCGTCCTGGCCGATCAGCAGCTCCCCGTGGGCGAGGAGGCCCCGCGCGGTGAGCTCGGCGATCTCGTCGAGCAGGGTGCGGGGATCGATCACCATGCCACCGCCGAGCACGCACGGCTTGCCCGGGTGGCACACGCCCGACGGCACCAGGTGCGTGACCAGCTTCTGGCCCTTGATGACCAGCGTGTGGCCGGCGTTGGCGCCACCGCCGTAGCGCACGACGGTGTCGGCCGCCTCGGCGTAGAGATCCACGACCTTGCCCTTGCCCTCATCGCCCCACTGGGCGCCGACCACGATCACGACGGACATCGGAGGCTCCTTGGTTCCTGGATCAGCGCGCGGGTGCGCCCGCGAAGATAGTGGCGAGCGCGCCGCCGTCACCAGCGATCGCGGCGGCGATCGCGGCGGGCGGGATCGCGACCTCGCCGGCCGCGGTCGTGAGGCGGGCCGCGGCCACGTCGAGGACGTGCGACCAGCCGGTCTCGGCGGCGTAGCCCGGGGGCAGCGGCGCGCCGACGTCACGCGACGGCAGGTGGGGCGCGGCCCGGACGTCGGCGCCGCGCAGGGCCGCGGCGATGCGCGCGGCGTCGGCGACGGCCGCGGCGACCACCAGCACGCCCGGCGGCGGCTCGGGCGCGGCCAGGCCGATCGCCCGCTGGGCGCCGGCGATGGCCTCGATGTCGACCGCGAAGCCGACCGCGCCGGTCGGCCGACCGTAGCGACCGACCAGGCCGTCGTAGCGACCGCCGCGGACGATCGCGTCGGCGGCGCCGCGCGCGTAGCCGGCGAAGCGCACGCCGGTGTAGTACTCGAAGCCGCGCCCGAGGCCGAGGTCGGCCGACAGCCGGGTCATCGGCGCCAGCACGGCGATCCGCGCCGCCAGATCGGCCAGCGCCACCAGGGCGGCCTGGGTCCGCGGGGTCCACGACAGCGCCTGGGCCCGGGCCAGCACAAGGCCGATCGGCCCCCACAGCTCGACCAGCTCGACCAGCCGCGCGCGGTCGGCCTCGGCCAGACCGGCGGCGGCGCGGGCGACCGCGTGGCGATCCTTGCGCGCGAGCGCGGTGGCCAGGGCGGCGCGGACCTCGCCGTCGGCGACCGCCGCGAGCGCCTCGGTCGCGAACGCGACGTGGCCCAGATCGATCTGCACGTCGGCCAGGCCGGTCGCGGCCAGCGCGGTCGCGGCCAGCGCGATCGTCTCGGCGTCGGCGTCGATGCCGTCGGCGCCGATCAGCTCGATGCCGGCCTGGAGGATCTCGCGCTGCGCCAGCGCGCCGTGGCCGGCCGCGACCAGGCGATTGACCGAGCCCTCGTAGCACAGCCGCACCGGGCCGCCGACGTCGGCCAGCCGGGTCGCCGCGAGCCGCGCCACCTGCGGCGTGATGTCGGGCCGCAGCGCCACGACCTCGCCGGTGCCGGGCTCGACGAACCGGATCGCCGCGGCCCGGGCGTCGACGCCGAGGCCGCGCTCGAGCACGTCGGCGCACTCGAACACCGGCGTGATGATGCGGGCGTAGCCCCAGGCCTCGAACGTCGCCAGCAGGCGCTCGGCGATGCCGCGGCGACGCGCGGCCGCGCGCGGCAAGAAGTCGCGGACGCCGGCGGGCAGGCGGACAGGGCTGGGCGTGGTCGTCATGGGTTCGGCACGGTCAACGGTGGAGCGCGGTCTGGGAGGTCACGGCGGGTGAGGTCACGGCGGATCTGATCACCGCGGCGATCACAGCGGCGTCGGCACCGGCACGAAGTGGACCGACAGCGCCGGGAACTGACGGCGCAGCTCGTCGGCGACCCGGGTCGGGCCGTAGACCTCGGTCGCGTAGTGCCCGGCGGCGATCAAGGTGATCTGCAGCTCGCGCGCGAGCTCACCGGCGCGCTCGGCCAGCTCGCCGGTCACGTACAGATCGCACCCGGCCGCGGCGGCGGCCTCGACCAGATCGCCGGCGCCGCCGGAGCACAGCCCGACCTTGCGCACGATCGGCGGGCCGTACGGGAACACGAACGGCGCGGCCCGCTGCCCGAGCACGCCGGCCGTGACCCGGCCGATCGCCTCGTCGCGGGTCAGCTCGGTCGCCCAGCTCCCGGCCAGGCCCAGCGCGGTGCCGCGCACGTCGCCGAACGCGGTGCGGTCGGCCAGGGCCAGGCCGATCGCGTCGGCGAGGCCGGTGTTGTTGCCAAGGCGCGCGTGCTTGTCGAGCGGCAGGTGGTAGGCGGCCAGCGAGATGTCGTTGGCGAGCAGCAGCTTGAGCCGGCGCGCGGTCGGCCCGGTCACCAGCGGCAGGCCGCCGCCCCAGATGAGCCCGTGGTGGACGACCACCAGATCGGCGCCGAGGTCGAGCGCGCGCTCGAACAGCGTCTGGTTGGCCGAGACCCCGGTGACCACGGTGTCGACCTCGGGCGCGCCCTCGACCTGGAGCCCGTTGGGGCCGTAGTCGCGGAAGCGATCGATCTCGAGCGTCGCGTCGAGGTACGCGACCACATCGCGCAGGTGGACGGTCATCGGCGGCGGACCATACCGCTCCGGCCGCGCCGGGGCGAGCGCGGGAGCGTCGCGAACGCCGGTCGATCGCCGCAAGCCCGCGCGTGCGTGGTAAACGAGCGTCAATGGCCACGGTGAAGAAGCCCTCGCCCCCTGCCCCGTCCGAGCCCAAGACCCTGTCGGGCCTGCCGCTCAAGGCCAGCTACGGCCCCGCCGATCTGGCCCAGCGCGGGTGGACCTACGACGAGGCGCTCGGCGATCCGGGCGCGTTCCCGTTCACGCGCGGCCCGCACGCGACGATGTACCGCGGCAAGCCGTGGACGATGCGCATGTTCGCCGGCTTCGGCACGCCCGAGGACACCAACCAGCGCTTCAAGTTCTTGCTCGCCTCGGGCCAGACCGGCCTGTCGACCGCCTTCGACATGCCGACCTTGATGGGCTACGACCCCGAGCACGAGCGCTCGCTCGGCGAGGTCGGGCGCGAGGGCGTCAGCGTCGCGTCGCTCGAGGACATGACCCGGCTGTTCGGCGACATCCCGCTCGACGCCGTGTCGACGTCGATGACGATCAACGCGCCGGCGGCGGTGCTGCTCGCGCTCTACGTGGTCGTGGCCGAGCGCCAGGGCGTCACGCCCGACAAGCTCCGCGGCACGCTCCAGAACGACATGCTCAAGGAGTTCATCGCGCAGAAGGAGTGGATCAGCCCGATCCGCGGCCACATGCGGATCATCCGCGACATGCTCACGTGGTGCACGCGCGAGATGCCGCTGTGGAACACGATCTCGATCAGCGGCTACCACATCCGCGAGGCCGGGGCGACCGGCGTCCAGGAGCTGGCGTTCACGCTGGCCGACGGCATCGGCTACCTGCAGCTCGGCGTCGACGCCGGCATCCCGGTCGACGAGTTCGCGCCGCGCCTGTCGTTCTTCTGGGACGTCCACAACGACTTCTTCGAAGAGATCGCCAAGTTCCGCGCCGGCCGGCGCATGTGGGCCAAGATCGTCCGCGAGCGGTTCGGCGCGACCAACCCGCGGTCGTGGATCCTGCGCACCCACGCCCAGACCGCGGGCGTGTCGCTGATGGCGCAGCAGCCGCTCAACAACGTCGTGCGCACGACCATGCAGGCGCTGGCCGCGGTGCTCGGCGGCACCCAGAGCCTGCACACCAACAGCTACGACGAGACCTACGCGCTGCCGACCGAGGCGGCGGCGATGCTGGCGCTGCGCACCCAGCAGGTGATCCTCGAGGAGTCCGGCGTCGCCGCGGTGGCCGATCCGCTGGGCGGCAGCTACTTCATCGAGACGCTCACCGATCAGGTCGAGGCCGCGGCCTGGGAGTACATCAAGAAGATCGACGCGATGGGCGGCATCGTCCGCGCGGTCGAGGAGGGCTACCCGCAGCGCGAGATCGCCAAGTCGGCCTACGACTTCCAGCGCGGCGTCGACAGCGGCGAGCGCGGCGTCGTCGGCGTCAACAAGTACGTCTCGCCCGAGGACGACGACGGCATCCCGACGCTCAAGATCGAGGAGCACGTCGAGCGCGATCAGGTCGCGCGGTGCAAGGCCTGGAAGGCGTCGCGCGACGCCAACCTGGTCGCCGCCCGGCTGCGCGGCGTCCGCGCCGCGCTCGAGAACGACGCGATCAACGTGATGCCGCCGATCATCGACGCGGTCCGCGACGGCGTCACGGTCGGCGAGATCTGCGACGAGTTCCGGCGCGTGCTCGGCGAGCACCGCGACCCGGCGTACCTGTGACCTCGGCGCCGAGCCCTGGGCGATGATCTGCCCCACGTGCGAGGTCGCGAGCGCGCCCGGCGCGGTGTTCTGCGCCCGCTGCGGCGCCAGCTTCGTCGGGCTGCGCGACCTCCCGCCCGAGCCGTACCGCGCCCAGGGCGCGAGCGCGCCGCAGCCGTACCAGCCCCAGCCGTACCCGCCCCAGCCGTACCCGCCCCAGCCGTACCCGCCCCAGCCGTACCCGCCCCAGCCGTACGCGATGGTCCCGGTCATGCCGATGGCGATGGCGCCGTGGCGGTGCATGCGCTGCGGCTACGCCGGCCAGGCGATGATGGTCCAGAAGATCTCGTCGGGCGGCTGGGTGTTGTTCGCGGTGCTGCTGTTGTTCTTCTTCCCGCTGTGCTGGATCGGGCTGCTCATGAAGGACACCCGCTGCCAGTGCCCGATGTGCCGGGTCATGTACTGACGCGGGTCACGTCCTGACGCGGGTCACGTACTGACGCGGATCACCGGGCCTCCTGCAGCACGAACCGGATCTTGAAGCCGCGCACGCGCACCGGCACCGGCTCGCCGCCGCGCTCGCCGGGGCTGAACGGACAGGTGCGCAGGGCCTCGATCGCGGCCTCGGACAGGCCGTTGGGCAGGCCCTCCACCACGACGATGTCGCGGGCGCGGCCGCGCGCGTCGACGATCAGGTCGAGCACGACCGTGCCCTCGGTCGCGGCCGCCCGGGCCGCGTCGGTGTAGGCGCCGGCGCAGCGCCCCCGCGGCAGCGGCATCCGGGTCACCTCGGCCGCTGGGACTGGATCGCCGGTGCCGCGGGCCGCGGGGCCCGCCGAGCCGGTGCCGGCCCCACCGCCCGTCCCGGGCCGGCTCGAGTTGCCGATCGGCACCGCCGGGCCGGTGCCCCCTTGCGACGTGCTCTCCATGGTCGCGCCGAACACCGGCGGCCCGGCGGCGCCGGGCACGATCGCGCCGGACTCGGCGCCCGGGGTGGCGCTCGGCGTCGACGTCGGCGGCGCCGGGGCCGCCGGCGTCGTGGGCTGGGTCGGGCTGCGCGGCGCCGGCGGGCGCGGCCGCGGCGGCGGTTGCACCGGCGTCGGGGGCGGCGGCGCCGGCGGCGGCTCCGGCGACGGCAACTCCGGCGGCGGCTCGATCGGCGTCGGCGCCGGCGGCGGGGCGACCACGCGGATGTCGACCCGCTGCGCCACCTTCGGCGGCGTGCGCTCGGGTAGCTCGTCGAGCACGCGCGCCAGGACCGCGTGCGCGAGCAGCGATCCGGCGGCGCAGATGATGAGGCGGTTGACGCTCACGGACCTCCCGGCGCGATCAGCCCGGCCGGATCGATCTGGATCGCGAACGAGGTCATGCCCGCGTTCTTGATCGCGTCGATCACCCACACGACCCGGCCGTGGGCGACCGCGCGATCGCCGACGATGACCGCCTGGGCCTTGGGATCGGCCGCCACCGCGGCGCGCACCGCGGCCTGGAGCTCGGCCGGCGTCACCGCCGCGGCGTTGAGCGCCAGCGCGCCGTCGCGGGTGAGCGTGATCGTCAGGGTCGTCGGCGGCGCCGCGGCGGCCGAGCTGGCCCGCGGCAGGTCGACCGCGATCGCCTGGCGCGCGATCAGGTGGGCGGTCAGCATGAAGATGATCAACAGCACCAGCATGATGTCGACCAGCGGCGTCACGTTGATCTCGGCGACGATGCCGCGGCGACGGGTCGTGCCGGCCACGTCAGGCCTCCGCCGATGTCGACGCCGCCGGCGCCGGCCGCTCGATCTTCAGGTACGCCAGGATCTGGTGGGCCAGCGCCTCCGACGAGCCGACCGAGGTCTCGACCCGACGGACGAAGATGTTGTAGGTGGCGACCGCCGGCAGCGCGACCAGGAGCCCGACGCCGGTCGCCACCAGCGCCTCGCCGATGCCGCCCATGACCGCCTGGGTGTCCTGCGCGGCCGTGGCCGACAGGTCGTGGAACGCGCGGATGATGCCGAGCACCGTGCCGAACAGCCCGACGAACGGCGCGTTGTTGCCGAGCGTGCCCAGGAACGCGGTCCGGCGCTCGTAGCGCAGCCGCTCCTCCTCGATCGCCGCCGCCTTGAGCGACTCGACCGCGGCGACGCCGTCGGCGGCGCCGGCCAGGCACCGCCGCGCCACCTCGGCCTCCATCGAGCGCGCGCCCTTGAGCATCGCCAGGGCCGCGGCCGGGCCGCCGGTGCGCAGGCGCGCCAGCGCGTCGGCCAGCAGCTGCCGCGGCGGGCGCTCGCTGACGAAGAACCAGACGCGCTCGATGATCACGGTGATCGCGGCCAGGCTCAGGCCCAGCATCAGCCACAGGACCCAGCGCGAGCCCGCGCGGAGCATGAGGTCGAGCAGCTGGCCGTCGATGGTGTCGTCCTTCATGGAGCTCTCCGTCAGAGTCGGCCGCGCAGGCCGACGGTGGGCAGGACGTAGCGGATCACCCGCCCGGCGGTGACCTCCTCGGGCAGGAGCGCCACGTTGGTGACGTCGACGTAGAAGTCGAGCAGCCAGTCGCGGTAGACGACGCGCTTGTCGACGCGGACGTCGAAGCGCAGGTAGCCGTCGGTGCGCGCGGTGTTGTAGCCGGCCGTGGTCGTGGTCGGCTTGCCGCTCTGGTACTGCATGCGCAGGCCGACGTCCCAGTTGCGGCGCAGCGGCAGGCCGGCGACGACGTTGACCAGGTGGCGGCGGTCGAAGTCGTAGGGGACCCAGCCGCCGTCGCGCGCGCGCTCGGACGCCGACAGCGTGTACGAGATCCAGCCGAACAGCCCCGAGCTGGCCTGGCGCCGGGCCATGACCTCGAGGCCGTAGCTGCGACCGCGCTGGGGCGTGGTCAGGCGGTCGATGATCTCCTGCTGCCGGCCGGGGCCGGGGGCGTTGATCGGGAACAAGGTCGAGTTGGCCTCGGTCACGACCGAGGCCGCGTTGACCGACAGATCGAACAGCGTCGGATCGAGGTAGTTGAAGTAGGCCTCGCCGGTGAGCTGCAGCCGGCCGGCCAGCGGCAGCTCGGCGCCGACGCTGGCCTGGTACGAGCGCAGGAGGCCGTACTCGAGCGGCATCAGATCGAGCCCCGGCAGCGGCAGCACGAACCGCGGCGGCTGGTGGTAGACCCCGAGGCTGCCCTTGAGCCAGATCTTGCTGTCGTCGCTGTCGGGCGGCACGTCGGGCAGATCGCGCGACGCCAGGCGGTAGCGCACGGTCAGGCGCGGGTCGACGCCGACCTTGGTGGCGGTCGGATCGCTCCAGACGTCGGCGCGCACGCCCGGCCGCACCAGCCAGCGCGGGTCGGGGCGCCACAGCGCCTCGACCAGCGCGGCGCCGTTGTCGAAGCGATCGAGCCCGGCGGTGATCGCCGCGCCGGGATCGCTGCCCGCGGTCGCGACGCCCTGATCGATCGCGCGCAGCGAGCCCTCGACGCCGCCGGTCACGGTCAGCGCCCGATCGCGGCGCCAGGTCAGGCGCAGCGCCGGCTCGGCCAGCAGCACCGAGAAGTCGGTGCCCCCCGACTGCGTGCGATCGTAGCCGAGCACCAGCCGCGGCGCCGCCACCAGCCGTCCGGCGGTGGCGTGGTAGCGCAGGTCGAGCCGGTGGAACCCGAGGATCAGCGACGGCTCGAGCGGCGGGTTGGGATCGTCGGGCGCCGCGGTCGGCGACGGCGTCGACAGCGTGTCGCTGGCGCCGAACGCGAACACGGTCCAGCCGTCGTTGGCGTCGCCGCCGTCGACCCGGAGCTGGTAGTCCCAGTACGACAGCGACACCTCGTTGGTCGCCAGCGACAGGATCAGCCCGGGGTAGCCGTAGCGCGCGGCCGCGGTCACCGTGGCGCCCAGGACCGGCTGGCGGATGAGCCCCCCGGCCTGGAGCAGGTTGGCGTCGACGTCGATGAGGCGCTGGTCCTTGCTGGCGCGGACGGTGCGCCCGTCGACGATGCCGCCGGTGTAGCCGCCGTAGGGGACCGGCGCGCCGCCCGGGTAGAACTGGATCTCGTCGATGAAGTCGGGGTGGATGACGCTCGGGCCCGACAGCAGGTGGTAGAGCAGCGGCACGCGGGTGCCGTCGAGCAGGAACCCGGTCGAGCTGGGGCTGGCGCCGCGCACGATCGGGAACGGCAAGAGCGACACCGCCGCGGCCACGCCCGGCAGCGCCTGGACCACGCGGAACGGATCGCCGAACGTGCCGGGGATCTGCTTGATCTCGGGCCCGCGCAGGCTGATGCGCGACACCTCCTCGCGCTGCTGCTCGCCGAGCACGACGATCTCGTACGGGTCGTAGCGATCGCGCTCGACGTAGTAGGTCACCGCCAGGGCCTGGGCCTCAGCCAGGGTCTCCTCCTGGACGAACGGCAGGTGGCCGGGCGCCGTCACGATGATCGCCGCCTGGCCGGCCGGGACCGGCAGCTCGAACACGCCCTTGCGATCGGCGTCGGCCTCGAACCGGTGGCCGTCGACGGTCACGGTCACGGTCGCCCCAGCCACGGGCGCGCGGGTGCCGAGCTGGATGAGCCGGCCCTTGAGGATCGAGGTCAGCGCCGGGCCGGCGGCGCTCGCCGGCGGTGGCGGCGGCGGCGGTGGCAGGAACGTGTGCGTGAAGGTGACCTCGACCGCGACCGGCGCGCCGCCGTAGCGCCCGGGCTCGAACCGGAACCCGGCCGCGGCCGCGGCGACCGCCTGATCGAACGGCGGCTGCGGCGCGGTCACCGGCACGACCGCGGTCACCGCGCCGGTCGGATCGACCGTGAGCTTGACGGTCACGACGATCGGCACGTCGTGCGCCGGCGCGTCGGCGGGGTACGGGACGTCGGGCGCGCCGATCGCCCGCGGCGGCTCGAACGTCGGCACGGCGGCGCCGTCGTCGGGCGGGCCCGCGTCGATCGGCGGCGCGCCGGCGTCGGGCTGGGCCGTGGCCACGGCGGCGCCGAGCGTCAGCGCCAGGCCGATCGCGACCGCGCGTGCGCAGCGGATCAGCGCCATGTGATCCCCGCGGTCAGCGTGGCGCCCACGTGCGGCCAGTACTGCCGCCGCACGATCGCGTCGCCGGTGTCGGGCTCGACCCGGCCGGTGTCGTCGACGCACGCGGTCCACTGGCCGATCGCCTCGAGCGCGACCGCGACCTGGCTGCGCGGCCCCAGCACGTAGCTCCACTCGCCCCGCACCAGCCCGGCCGCGCCGGCGCCGCTGCACTGGGCGACCGGCGTCGACGCGTCGGGGAACGTGTACGAGGTCTCGATCGTGTCGGGCAGCGGCGACGCGTCGGCGCGCCCGGTCCCGCTCTCGACGATGCCGCCGAAGCCGAAACCGAACGCCAGGCTCAGCGACGGGGTGACGTGCCAGGTCGGGTCGAGCGTGCCGGCGAACCGCAGCCCCGACAGCTGCCCGGCCCGGCTCGCCGACGCGTAGTTGAACGACGCCATGATCGACCAGTCGGCGTCGAGCCGGACGCCGACCCGCAAGGTCGGCCCCAGCAGCCGCCCCGCCGGCGCGCCGCCCAGGCCGTGGAGCTCGCCGTACGAGAAGCCCAGCCCCAGCCGGAACCCCGCCCGCCGCCACGCCTGGCGATCGGCCTCGGTCGGCAGCGACAGCTTCGGCGGCCCCTCCTCCTCATCGGTGATCAGCGGCCCCTTGTCGGGTTCCGAAACCGGAGCCGGAGCCGGAACCGGAACCGGAGCCGGCCCCGGACCCGGACCCGGAGCCGGAGCCGGAGCCGGAACCCGGAGGGCCTGGAACGGAACCGGAGCCGGAACCGGAGCCGGAGAGCCGGAACCCGAGCCGGACCCGCAACCGGAGCCGGAGCCGGAGCCGGAACCGGACCCGGAGCCGGACCCGGAGCCGGACCCGGACCCGGAACCGGAGCCGGACCCGTCCGAACCGGACCCGGAACCGTCCGAACCGGATCCGGAGCCGGCCCCGGACCCGGACCCGTCTGTGCGCGCACCGCCGGCGCGCTCGCCATCACCGCCATCGCGCACACCACCCCGCGCCCGATCACGGCAGCACCGCGGGGCACGGCCACCAGCTCGGCGGCGACTCGCGGAAGTCCCACTGGGGCGCGTCACACGTCAGCTCGCCGCGATCGCAGCCGATCAGCGTGTAGTGCGTCAGCCCCTGGCACGGCTCGTCGGCGAGCCCCGCCACGACCAGCTGCACCAGGTCGGCGGTCGCCGGATCCGGCATGCCCAGGCTCGGGATGTGCGCGCACGCCAGCGCGTGGCCGGTCAGATCCGGCGGGTCGGCCGGCGGCTGGCGGTAGCGCACGCTGGCGTCGAGCCGCCGCTGCTCGCACGCCACCTCGCGCACCTCCTCGGTGGCCCGCAGCGGCACGGTCACGATCGCGGCGTCGAGCGCGTCCTCGCGGCAGCTCGTCGGGTCCTGGTCCGGCAGCTGCCCGGCCAGGGTCGCCGCCACCGCCGCCTCGAAGGTGAAGCCGCCCGCCGACAGCAGGCCGAACGCCGACGGCGGCGCGCCGCAGCCGTGGCGCGGGTAGAAGCCGCTCTCGAGGAACGCGCCCTCGCGGAACGACAGGCGGGTGTCGGCCTCGGTCATCGCCACGAAGCTGGCGCCGTAGACGATGTCCTCGGTGCGCACGTCCTGCTCGGGATCGAAGCCGCCGCTCGGCAGGCGCGTGGCCCGGCCGAGCTCGAGCGTGCCGCTGTGGTCGCGATCGTCGAACACCACGACGCTGGCGTAGGCCACGCGCGCGGTCACGTCGCCGACCATCACGTCGGCCGACGGCAGCGCCATCAGGTCGATCATCGCCGGCTGGCCCACGACCAGCGGCGCGCTGGGCCCGACCCGGGCCGGCGTGAACGCCAGCGGGTTGCGACAGCCGGCCGCGACCGCCCCGGCGACCTCCGGCGACGCCGGCGGCAAGAAGCACAGCGGCTCGGGGAACCACTGCGTCCCCCACACCAGCGCGACCCGCAGATCCTCATCGGTCGCGCCCGGGACGCGCACGTCGTCGAGCGCGCCGGTGGTGGTCACGGTCACGGTCGCCAGCGGCGGCACGTCGCCGCCGAACCCGACCAGATCGCCGCAGCCGGCGCCGACGAGCGCGGCGACCGCGACCAGCGCGAGGGGCTTCACGGCGTCCACGAGGCCCCCAGGGTGGCCAGCCAGCTGAGCTCATTGGCGCCGCTCGCCCGCGCCAGCGACGGCCCGACCGCGACCCGCAGCCCCCACCCGTCCATCACCGCCACGCCGATCACCGCCTCCAGATCGATCGCCGGGACGACCGCCACGGCCGAGGTCGCGAGCGCGTCGCCCTCGAGCCCGGCCCGCGCGCCCTGGTTGCGGCTGCGCCGCTCGTACACCACGGTCGGCCCGACGCTGGCGCGCACCCCGACGGCGCCGCGCCCGACGACGTAGCGGGCCAGCCCGCTGACGCGGACCCGGATATCGTCGTGGCTGACGGTCCAGGCGGAGGTCGACTCGGTCGCGCCCGACCAGGCCAGGCGCGCCCCGAGCTGCAGCCAGCCAGCGCCGCGGCTGGCGCCGGCCCCGACGCCGGTGGACAGCCCGGTCGGCAGCGCTGACGGCGACCCGACGACCAGGCCGCCGTCGAAGGTCAGGCACCCCTCGGGACGGAATGGGAACGAGTCGGTCGGGGGTGGCGGGCCGTCGGCGGCCGCGGGGGCGGCGACGGCCAGGGCGGCGAGGGCCACGAGGCGCATGTGCATGGGGGCTTGGGTGTGTTGCCGCCGGCGTGGGGTTCCTTCGCTTGCCGGGACCGCGATCGTCGCGAAGGATCAGCGGAGCGACGGCCACTCATCTCTGGTCTGCGGATGCGCCCCCTGGCCTCAGCCTGCACGCTCGTGATCGCCGTCGGGTTCGCCCGCGCGGCGGCCGCGGCGCCGTGCCCGCCGGGCGCGACCTTGGTGGGCGAGCCGGCCCTGGTGTCCGCGCTGGGCGAGCTCCTCGACGGGCGCGGCGTCGCGCTCGATCCCCCAGGGTGCGCGACCGTGCGGGTCGCGGTCAGCGCGCGGTCGACCCAGGTCGTCCTCGAGCTCGAGCACGACGGCCGCCAGGTCGAGCGCGTCGTCGACGACGCCGCCACCGCGGCCACGGTGATCGAGTCGTTCGCGCGGATCGACGTGGCGATGCCGCTGCTGGCCGAGCGCGCCGCGCCGCCGCGGATCGAGCCAACGCCGTCGGCGGCGCCGGCGGCCGAGCCCACGCTCGTCGACGGCCCCGCCCGTCCCGGCGCCGCCGGGCTGCGCCGGGTGCAGGTGTTCGCCGGGCTCGACAGCGCGATCGCCAGCGACGGGACCCGCTGGCTGGGCGCGCAGCTCGGGGTCTGCATCCAGCTCGGCCCGATCTGCGCCGCCGCGCGCCAGCGCTTCGGCCAGGTGGCCGGCGGCCCCGGCGCCTGGGGCGACGACCTGTCGCGCCGCGCCATCGAGCTCCTCATCGGGATCGACGTCCCGCTGACCCTGGGGCCGGTGGCCCTGTCGCCGGGCTTCGCCACCGGCATCGGCCAGATCCACACCCGCCGCTCGTCGACCGAGGTCCGCAACGAGACCGGCGGGCTGCGCGCCGATGTCCACGCCACCGTGTCGCTGGCCGTGGCCCATCGCCTGACGCTCGATCTGTTCGCGGCCGCGGTCCTGACCCAGGCCACCCACGTCGAGGGCCCCGCCGACGCCGCCGAGCTGCCCGACGAGCCCCGCCTGCTCGGCCACCTCGGCCTGGGCCTGCGCTACGGAGGCCTGTGAGCGCCAAGCTGATCCCGCTCCGCCGCGTCGAGGGCGCGACCGACGAGCTGTCCGATCAGGCGCTCCTGGCCGCGGTCGGCACCGGCGACGGCCCGGCGCTGGGCGCGCTGTTCGATCGCTTCCACGGGGTCGTCTACCGGTTCGTCGCGCGCCTGGCGACCACCGATGAGGGCGCGCGCGACGACCTGGTCCAGGCCACCTTCCTCGAGGTCCGGCGGGCGGCCCGGTCGTTCCGCGGCACCTCGTCGGTCCGCACCTGGATCCTCGGCGTGGCCGCCAACCTGGCCCGCCACACCCTCCGCGGCGAGCGCCGCCGCCGCGCCCGCCAGGCCCGCTACGTCGAGCTCCCCGGCCCGGTCGCGACCGCGGTCGACGCCCAGCTCGACCAGCGCCGCCTGCTCGCCGCGGTCGAGCGCGCGGTCGCGACCCTGCCCCACGACCTGTAGGTCGCGTTCGCGCTGTGCGATCTGGAGCAGCTGCCGGGCGTCGAGGTCGCGCGCGCGCTCGGCATCCCGGAGGGCACGCTCTGGCGTCGCCTCCACGACGCGCGCAAGGCCATCCGGGTCGCGGTCGAAGGCGGGCGCCGATGAGCCGGTGTGCGCCACCGCCGCAGCTGGCCCGGGCGGTGACCGAGGGCGTGCCCGCCGAGCTGGCGGCGCACGCCGAGACCTGCGCGGCGTGCCGCGACGAGCTCGACGCGGCGGCGCGGGTGGTGACGCTGGCCCGCCTGGTCCCGGTGCCGCCGCCGCGCGCGGACCGACGCGAGGAGCTGCGCACCGCGCTCCTGGCCCGGGCCGACGCGACCGCGCCGGCGCCGCGGCGTCGGCGCGTGTGGCTGGCCGCGAGCGCGGGCCTGGCCGCGGCCGCGACCCTGGCGTTCGGGCTCGGCGTCGGCGGCTCGCCGGCGCGCGCGCACCTGCCGCACGGCGCCGTGGTCGCGGTGGCCGCGGCTCGGTTCGATCACGACCTCACCGACGGCGACGAGGTCGTGACGCTGCGCGACGGCACGATCGCGGTCGAGGTCGCGGCGCTGCACGCGGGCGAGCGGTTCCGGGTCGTCGCCGACGACGCCGAGGTCGAGGTCCGCGGCACCAGGTTCACCGTGCGCGTCGCCGCGGGGCACCTGCGCGAGGTCACCGTCGACCACGGGCGGGTCGAGGTCCGGCCCCGGCGCGGCCCCGCGCGCCTGCTCGAGGCCGGCACCGCGTGGACCGCGCCGCTCGAGCCCACCGCCGCCACCGCCGCCGCGGATCTCGCCGTCGAACCGCCGGCGCCGCCCGACGTCGCGCACGGTCCGCCGCCGCCGACGTCGTCGCGCTCGCCCGCGCTGCACCGGGCGCCCCGCGCCGCGCCCGCCGTCACGACCGCCCCGCCGCCGCACCGCCGACGCGCATCGCCGCCAGCATCGCCTACGATCGCGGCTGGGCGGCGCTGCGCGCCGGCAGCTTCGATGACGCCGCGGCCGACTTCGCGCGGGTCGAGGTCGTCGACCCCGACGGCGCGCTGGCCGAGGACGCGGCCTACTGGTACGCGGTCGCCGTGGCCCGGGCGCACCGCCCCGAGGCCGCCGGCGCGCTGCGCGCCTTCGTCCACCGACACCCACGGTCGGTCCACGTCGGCGCCGCCGGCGTCGCGCTGGGCTGGCTCCTGGTCGAGTCGGGCGAGCCCGCCGCCGCCGCCGCGCGCTTCCGCGCCGCGCTCGACGACCCCAGCGCCGAGGTCCGCGCCAGCGCCGCCGCCGGGCTCGCCGCCACGCGGTGAGCCTGAGGCTCAGCGCTCGTGACGTTTTCGGTCGAGCACCGGTCAACGCGCCGGGCGTTCCGCGTCCTCGGTGGGGGCCCTGTCGGCGCTCGCCCCCGACGAGGGAAGGTTCGGCGACGAACCCGCTGGACCACGGTCGTCGAGGGGCGCCAGCGTCGCGTCGTCGATCTCGATCCCCGGCCCCGGCGCGACCTCGGCGCCGTCGGCGAGCGCGATCGCCAGCGCGGCGTCGATCGCGTCGGCCTGCCACGGCGTCGACGGCGGCAGCGCCAGCGGCGCGGCGCGCACCGCCAGCTCGGCGCGCGCGGCGTGCTCGAGGATCGCGTGGCCGAACACCAGCGCCCGGGCGCCGACGACGATCAGGCCGCCCTCGTCGAGCAGCGCCAGCCGATCGTGGGCCGGCGCGCGGGCGCCCGGCAGCCTCGGCCCGGCCGCGTAGCGCGCCCGCTGGAACCCGGCCAGGCGCTCGGTCAGCGCCCACTTGCCGCGCGGGAACGTCGCCCAGACGACCGCGTTCCACAGGTCGTGGGCGTTGCGCGCGCGGGTCGGCACCCAGCCGCGATCGGCGATCGCCAGCTCGTACGGCAGCGCGTCGGTCGCGCCCCGCGGCGCCTGCGCCACCAGCCGGAGCGTCCGCGCGCGCCGCAGGCCGGCGCCGAGGTGAGCGTCGAGCTCGGCCACCGTCGGCCAGCGCGGCCCCGTCGGCAGCGACGCGATCGTCGCGCGATAGGCCGCGAACCGCGGCCCACGCCAGCGCGCGGGATCCCAGGCGTGCACGCCGGCACGCTACCAGGTCCGCCCCGGCCGCGTGCTACCGTCGACGCGTGCGGTCGCCCTTGACCATGGTCGTGCTGGTCGCGGGTGGGTGCAACGCCGTGTTCGGGCTCGACCCGGTCACCGTGGAGGACGCGCCGCCGGCGGCGAACCTCCGGTTCGACCTCGAGGCGGCGCCGGCCGCGCTCGTCGCCGGCGCCCTGAGCCCCAGCGGCCCGATCGAGCTGGTCGTGACCACCGGCACCAACGTCGTGGTCGTGCTCCACAACCGCACCGCCGTGGCGGGCGCGCCGATCTTCGCGCCCGAGCGCCTGGTGTTCGCGGTCGGACGCCAGTTCGACGCCGCGGCCCTGGTCGAGCCGACGCCGGGCGCCGCGCCGGTGCTGGCCACGGTCGCCGCCGACGGCACCCTCTACCGGATCGACAGCACCGGCGCGGCGCTGACGGCGACCGATCAGGGCCTCGCGGTCGCCAGCCCCGGCGACGTCGTGCTCGGCGGTGAGTACACGGCGGGCGCCGGCGTCGCGCTGATCGGGACGCCGGGTGGCAAGGCGGTCCGGGCCATCGAGGTCGCCACGAGCAACGAGCTGCTGGGCGCGACGCTGGCCAAGAACCTGCGCGCGTGGGTCCCGGCCGACCTGGATCGCGCCCCGCCGATCGACGCCATGGTCGCGGTCGATGGCGCCGTGCTCGCGCTCCGCCTGACCACGATCACCGCCGGCAACTCGGTCATCGCCGCCGAGGTCGGCGGGGCGACCAACCTCGGACCACCGCTCGCCGCCGGCGATCTCGACGGCGACGGCGACGACGACGTCGTCGGCGTCGACGCCGGCACCGCCCTGGTCGAGGCCTTCTTGACCACCACCACCGAGCTCCAGCATGGCGAGTCCGATGGCCTCGACCTCGGCGTCACGCCCAGCTTCCTCGCCATCGGCGACGTCGACGGCGACGGCCGCGGCGACCTGGTCGCCGCGGCGCCGGGCGCCAGCGCGTCGACCACGCTCGTCGTCGCGTACGGCGACGGCCGCGGCAGGTTCGCGCCCGGCGCGCCGCTCGCCCTGCCCGGCCTGGCCCGCGGCCTCGTCGTCGTCGACCTCGATCACGACGGCCGCGACGACGTCGGGCTCGCCGTCGCTGGCCCCGGCGGCGCGCCCGGGGCGATCCACCTGGTCTTCCCGCGCTGATCGCACCGAGCACGCGAACTTCCCCGGCGCGACCGGCCGTGCCATCATGCCCGCGCCGATGCAGCGGATCGTCGTCGACGCGATGGGAGGGGATCACGCCCCCGAGGAGATCGTCAAGGGTGCCGCCGAGGCGTCGCTGGCCCTGCCCGACGCCGAGATCATCCTGGTCGGCGACGCCGAGGTGATCGGCGCCACGCTGCCGCGCCTGCGCCACGACGGCGCCCGGGTCCGGGTCCACCACGCCGCCCAGGTGGTCGACATGGACGACAAGCCGTCCGAGGCCCTGGCCGCCAAGCCCGACGCCTCGATCCTGGTCGCGGCCCAGCTGGTCGCCGCCGGCGAGGGCGACGCGCTGGTCTCGGCCGGCAACACCGGCGCCAGCGTGCTGGCGTGCGCGCGCACGTGGAAGCTGATCCCCGGCGTCCGCCGCGCGGCCCTGGCGTCGGTCTTCCCGACCGAGCTACGCCGCGGTGAGAAGAACGACCCGTTCTCGCTGATCCTCGACGTCGGCGCCACGATCGACGCGACCGCCGAGGACCTGGTCACGTTCGCGATCATGGGCGCGGCCTACGCCACGCTGGTGTCGCGCAACCGCCGGCCGCGGGTCGCGCTCCTGTCCAACGGCACCGAGGCCGGCAAGGGCCCGGCGGCGGTGGTCGCGGCCCACCAGATCCTGCTCGAGGCCACCGAGCTCAACTTCATCGGCAACGTCGAGGGCCTCGACATCCCGCGCGGCGTCGCCGACGTGATCGTCTGCAACGGCTTCGTCGGCAACGTCGTCCTGAAGATGCTCGAGGGCGTGTCCGAGACCGTCGTGCGCCTGGCCCGCTACGCCCACAAGGAGAAGCTGGCCTGGCGCATCGGCCTGATGGCGCTGTCGAGCGCGCTGACCCAGCTCAAGTCCGTGACCGACTGGCAGCAGTACGGCGGCGCGCCGCTCCTCGGGCTCGAGCACCCGTTCATCAAGGCGCACGGCCGCTCGAGCGCGCCCGCGATCACCAACGCGATCAAGGTCGCGGGCAAGGCCGCGGCCGGCGATCTGTGCGGCCACATCGCGCGCGGCCTCGCCGACCTGTCGGGGCGCCGCCAGGCCCCCACGCCGTGACCGCGCGCGCGCGCCACGTGTTCCGGTGGGATCTCGACAAGACCTACCTGCGCACCGAGTTCGACAGCTTCCGCGACCTGGTCAAGAGCGCGATCGAGACCGCGGCCGACAAGCAGGCCTACCCCGGCGCGACCGCGGTGCTGCGCACGCTATCGAACACCGACGGCTACAAGGTGTGCATCGTCAGCGGCAGCCCGACCCAGATGCGCACGGTGCTGGCGGCCAAGCTGGCGCTCGACGGCGTCGCCTACGACGAGTTCGTCCTGAAGAACAACCTGCGCAACATCCTGCGCGGCCGGTTCCGCGCGCTGCGCGCCCAGATCCCGTACAAGCTGCCGGCCCTGCTGGCGAGCCGCGGCAAGTCGCCGCCGGCGCCGGCCGAGACGCTGTTCGGTGACGACGCCGAGGCCGACGCGATCGTCTACTGCCTGTACGCCGATCTGCTGGCGGGCCGGGTCGACCTCGAGACCCTCGAGCGCATCCTGCGCTCGGCCCGCGCCTACGACGACGAGACCCTGCGCACGGTCGAGCTGGCCCGGCGGGCGCCGCCCGGCGACGTCGTCCGGCGCATCATCATCCACCTCGATCGCCGGTCGCCGCCCCAGGGCTTCCGCCGCTATGGCCCGCGGCTGGTGCCGGTGTTCAACTACTTCCAGGCGGCGCTGGTGCTCTACGGCGACGGCGTCCTCGACGCGCGCCAGCTCCTGTTCGTGGCGTTCGAGATGCTCGACACCGGCCAGTACCGGCTGGCGACGCTCGCCAACTCGCTCCAGGACCTGATGCGCCGCAACCGCCTCGCCACCGAGAGCGTGCTGCGCCTCGCCGACGAGGTCGGCGCCCTGGCCCGCGGCGGCTCGCTGGCCGCGCGCCCCGACCTGCCCCCGTTCGACACGATCGCCCGGGCGTTCACCGATCGCGTCCGCGAGCTGCGCGTGGCCCCGACCCCGACCTGGTCGTCGGACCCCGAGCCGCTCGACTACGTGGCGCTCGTCGACCAAGAGCACGACAGCCGCCGCGATCGTCGCCGCCGCGGCCACGATTGATCCGCTCGCGACACCCGCCGTACGGGCCGGGCTGACGGGCCGTGGACCAGCGGTCCGGCCGGACGACGTAAGACGAGGTCACCGACGACGGCCGCGGCGCTGGGGCCATGGTGTTACGCTCGGGATCGTGCCGGCCGCCGCATCGCCCCTGCTCGCGCTCGGCGACGCGGTGCTCGAGCGCTACCGGGCGCTCGAGATCATCGCGACCGGGGGCCACAGCGTGGTCTACCGCGGCAAGGACGAGCGCCTGGCGCGGCCGGTGTGCATCAAGGTGTTCACCAAGGTGCCGGGCGACGTCGGCATCGCCCAGACCAGCTACGAGCACTTCGTGCAGGAGGCGTTCGCGCTGTCGCGGCTGACCCACCCGCACACGCTGCGCATCTACGACTTCGGCCACCTCGGCGAGGCGACGCCGTTCCACGTGTCCGAGTACATGAACGGCGGCACCCTGACCCACCAGGTCCGCGAGCGCGGCCCGCTCCGCGCCGACGAGGCGCTCAAGGTCACGCGCGCGATGTGCGACGCGCTGGCCGAGGCCCACACGCTCGGCATCGTCCACCGCGACGTGAAGCCCCACAACATCCTGTTCGCGATGGTCGGCAACGCGCGCCTGGCCAAGCTCGCCGACTTCGGCGTCGCCAAGTGGCACGAGGGCGCCGCCACCGCCGATCCGGCCGAGCGCGCCGGCGACACCCAGGTGGTCTCGGGGCAGCGCATGGCGATGTACTCGCCGAGCTGGGCCGCGCCCGAGCAGCTCGCCGGCCAGGGGGTCACGCCCGCCGCCGACATCTACTCGCTGGCCCTGGTCACCGTGTACATGCTGACCAGCCAGGCGATCTTCGCCGACGACGATCTGTACGAGAGCTACCGCAAGCGCCGCCACGCCGACGAGCTGGTCGCCGAGGCGCTGGCGTCGCTCGACCTGCCGGCGCCCGCGGTCGCGCTCCTGCAGCGCGCGCTGCGGTTCCACCCCGACGAGCGCCCCGACGACGCCGCCGAGTTCGGGCTCGAGCTCCACGACGCGTTCGAGCCGATCACCGCGCCGACCAACCGGCTGCCCGAGGCGCCGGCCCGGGCGCCGTCGCCGGTCGAGCTGGTGCGCGCGCCCGACGACGAGGCCGACCGCCCTCGACCGGCCCGGGCCCAGCCGCCGCGCCGCGTCGGCCTCGGCGCCCCGTTCGCGGTGGCCCAGCGCGCGGGGAGCTTCGTCGCGCTCACCAACGGCGCCGGTGACGTCGCCGGCCTCGGCGGCAAGACCCGGCTGCGGATCACCTCGCTGCCGCCGATCGGCGGCCGCCGGCAGATCCACGTGAAGGGCCTGTCGTCGTTCATCGGCAAGAAGGGCGGCCGGCCGTCGGTCGCCGTCCACCTCGACGGCGACGCCATGCTCGATCTGTACGGCCACGGCACCACCGCCAGCGGCCGGGTCCGGGTGTCGCTGGGCCTGCCCGCCGCCGGCCACACCGTGTTCCGGGTCGGTGAGGAGTCGATCGCGGTGAGCCTGGAGGAGTGCCCCGATCCGATCCTGGTCGACTTCGGCGGCGGCGCCGAATGCGCGCTCGTCTACACACCGGTCTATAATTCAGCGACCGATCCCCGCCGGGCCCGCCGGCGCACCTGACCCATGGCGCCCAACGCACCTCCCCCTCCACCGGGCTCGCCACCGAGCGGGCCGCCGCGACCGGGGCCGTCGGTGCCGCCGCCGTCGAGCCAGTACGCGGCCGCGCCGGCGCCGACCTTCGAGGACTACGACGATCGGACCTCGCCGGGCACCTCCATGCCGACGCCGGCGGTCCAGGCCACGCCGTACGTGACCCGGTCGCGGGTCTACGCGTTCGTCGTCGACGATCAGGGCCTGCCGATCGAGCTGGGCTCGGGCCGGTTCGCCAAGGCCTACCTGGGCGAGGAGCGCTGGGTCGAGTCCAAGACCACGCTGCGGCGGCCGATCGCCATCAAGGTCATGCAGAAGGGCGTCTCCGGCGAGGACCAGATGCGGTTCCAGATGGAGAAGGAGATCCTGGAGCGGGTCCAGGGTCACCCCAACATCATCGAGCTGCTGGGCTCGGGCGAGGCCGACAGCGCCGGGTTCATCCCGCCGGCGATCCGCGACAAGGTCGAGAACGACTACATGGTGCTCGAGCTGCTCGACATGTCGCTCGAGGAGCGGCTCAAGGGCGCCCGGCAGAAGCGCCGCCGCGACGACCTGCTCGCGGTGCCCCTGCGCGAGCGCATCTTCCGCGTGCTCGAGTATCTGATCCCGATCGCCACGGCGATCGAGTACGCGCACCTGGTCCGCGACACGGTCCACCGCGACATCAAGCCGGCGAACATCCTGATCCGGCTGCCCGACCCCAACCTGCGCGGCTCGCAGATGACGGTCAAGCTGGCCGACTTCAACGTCGGCAAGGTCGCCGACCCCGACGTCGACCTGTCGATGACCCGGTTCCAGGCCGTGCCGGGGACGCTGTTCTTCCAGAGCCCCGAGCAGGAGACCAACACGTTCGACGTCCTGTGCAACGCGACGCAGGGCTCGCCCGAGATCGAGTTCTTCGAGGACTTCTATATCGACATCTATGAGAACGACGTGTTCTCGCTGTTCAACCGGCCCGAGCAGTACCTGATCGTCGGCGCCGACCGGGTCCGCAAGAAGATCCTGCTCAACCGGCCGTTCGCCGAGCCCAGCGAGACCAACGTCCGCGGCCGCGTGGTCAAGAGCGTCGGCCGGCCGGCCGACATCTACTCGCTCGGCGCGCTGTTCTACTACCTGGTCAGCGGCGCCTACGCCAACCCCAAGAACCTGTCGGACGCGTTCCGCAAGTTCGTCGAGTACGACAAGAAGGACGACACCAACACCGTCGCGTCGTACGTCGACCACGAGTACCGGACCATCACCAACCTGCGCGCGCCCCGCGCCGACGGCCAGGGCATGGAGCTGGCGCCCGAGGACCGGTTCTTCTCGTACAAGCACTACCTCGACGGCAACGGCGAGCTGATCGATCCGACGATCATGATGATCATCGGCAAGGCCATGGTCCGCAACAAGCCCGACAGCTACTGCGCGTCGTGGGACCTCCGCACCACCGGCATCTCGCAGATGGTCCACGACCTGTTCTCGCTGTACGTCCACTTCGGCGTCGACCCCTCGGCCCGCCTCGCCTACCAGAACGACAACTACGCCCCGCCGAAAAAGCCGGGCGGCGTGCGCCGGGCCTGGGACAAGCTCTTCCGCCGATAGAGGGAGGGTGAGCGGGCGGACCGGCTGCGGGGCCCATGGCCTGCGTTGGTGGGGCCCTCCCACGTCCTCACGTACAGACGTACGCTCCGGCGTGGGGCCCTCCCACCGCCTTGCCCATGGGCCTCCTCGCGCGGTCCAGCTAGACCTCGATCGGCGAGCCCTCCACCAACCCGGATACCGGAACCGGATCCCGACCACTGTTCCTCTCGGTTGCGACGTCCACTTCGGCGTCGACTCCGCCCGCCTCGCCTACCAGAACGCCCACCAACGCACCCATGGGCCCCGCAGCCGGTCCGGTGGACCGAAGCACGGTAGGCTAGAGGCCGGCGCCGGTCGGGTTGTCGGTACACTCGAACAAGTTCGAGCCGGTCGCCGGGTAGCGGTAGAGGCCGGCGAAGCACATCTCGGAGTCCGAGCTGTCGCCGAACGGGACGGCGTGGCCGGTGGTGTTCTCGTAGGTGCACTCGACCCGGATCTGATCGCCGCCGACGACGTTGAGCTCGGGCGACTGCTGGTAGAAGTTCTGCTCGCCGAAGCGGAACGCGTCGTCGTGGAGCACCGTCGGCGTACCGCCGCGGATGTGCGTGACCTTCTGGTGGGTCGCGAGCTGGTGCATGTGCGGCCACACCGCGAACAGCTGGTAGTTGCGCCCCGACGCGATCGTGCAGCCGCCGGTCACGGTGTACGGCGCGGCGTTGTTGGGGATCTGGAACAGGAACTTCCCGGCGAACACGAACTCGGCCAGGTTGGCCGGCTCGGTCGGGACGGTCTTGACGAGGATGCCGGAGTCGCCCGTGATCGGCTGATCCGAGGTGTTGTAGAGGTGCAGGTTGAGGTGGACCTGCTCGCCGGCGCGGACCTTGACGGCCACGCCCGCGGGGAAGTCGTAGTCCGAGGTGCCGACGCCCGACGCGTACAGCATCTTCAGGCCGAGCGTGCCGACGCTGCAGTCGTACTCGCCGTCGGGGCCCTGGGTGTTGCCGTTGGTGGCGATGCTGAGCACCGTGTGGTGCGTGCCCTGGGGCGCCTGGGCCCGGAAGCCCGTGATGTAGACGTCCTGGGTCATCGTCAGGCGGGCGCACTTGTACGTGTCGGGCTGGCCGCCGGGCAGGGTCCAGGTGCGACCGATCAGGCGGGTGTACCCGGCCGGGATGTCGGCGTCGACCTGGGTGCCGCCGTCGTCGGTGGTCCCCGGCGCGTCGATCGGTGAGTCACCATCGCCACCGCCACACGCCGAGAACATGACCAGGGACAGGAGTGAGGCGCCGACGCAGCTGGACTTCATGGCCAGCGAGTGTACGCGATCGCGCGGTTGCGCATATGCTGATATCACCCGTGGCGGACGAACTCAGAAATGTGATCGTCTTCACACTCGCCGGAGCCCGCCACGCGGCCGAGCTGCGCTGGGTCCGCGAGGTCATCACGCTCGGGTTCGTGACCTCGGTGCCGACCGCTCCGCCCGGCATCGCCGGGGCCTTCAACCACCGCGGCCACCTGGTGCCGGTCCTCGACATCGCCGCGCTCGGCCACGCCGGCGCCAGCGGCCAACCCCGGCAGGGCGACTCGGCGCTGCTGGTCGAGATCGACGGGGTCACCGCGGCGCTGCGGGTCGACAAGGTCGAGGAGGTCGCGACCCTGCCGGTCGGTACGCCCACCTCGGTCGTCGACGGCCGCGGCCGCACGATCGCCCTGATCGATCCGCCGGCGCTGGTGCGGCAGGCCATCGCCGAGGCCAACGCGGTCCGCGGCGACGACCCCGAGGACGCCCCGGTGCTGCCTCGCGATCCCACCACCGGCGCGCGGCTCCGGGTCGCGTTCGACGGGGACACCACGCTTGGCTGATCGCGATCTGCTCGCCGACTTCGACCCGGACGAGCTGGCCATGCTGCGCCAGCTGTTCCGCGACGAGGCCCACGAGGGCCTCGAGCAGGTCACGACCCGGGCCCAGGGCGCGGGCGCCGGCTCGGTCGAGTCGGTCCTCGACATGATGCGCCTCACGCACACGCTCAAGGGCGCGGCCGGCACGGTCGGCCTGGCCGACGTGGTCGAGCTGACCCACGCGCTCGAGGGCGCGCTGGCGATCATCCGCAACGGCCAGCGGCCGTGGACCCCGGCGTTCGGCGACGCGGTGGTCGAGATCGTCGACGGGCTGCGCGCCCACATCGACGCCCACGCCGATCCGCTGGTCGCGGCCGGCCTGGCCAGCCGGGTGCGCGAGCTGCTGGCGCCCTGGGCCGAGAGCCCGCGCAGCCGCCGCGCGACCCGCGACGACGACACCGGGCCGCTCCGGGCGCTGCAGTCCGACGGCACCGTCGCTGACGAGTCCGACATCTCCGGCACCGCCAGCCTGACGACCGCCGACCTGTCGGGCTCCCACGACGCCCGCACCCTGCTCCGGGTCGAGCCCGAGCGGGTCGACGAGCTGATGTCCGCCGCCGGCGAGCTCCTGTTCGATCGCAACCGGATCGAGCGCCGGGTCCAGCTCATGCGCACGCTGACCCGCGACCTCGGGCGCGCGCGCCAGGACCTGCGCGATCACCTGGCCGGCGGCGAGGACCCGGCGCTGCGCGGCATCGAGGGCCAGATCGCCACGCTCGCGACCCAGCTGGCCCAGACCAGCGCGGCCCTGCTCGACGAGACCGAGGCCATGCGCCGCACGCTCGGCGATCTGCAGCGCGGCCTGACCCGGGTCCGCATGCAGACCGCCCGGGCCCTGTTCGCGCAGCTGGCCCGGGCCCTGCGCGCCGCCGCCCGCACCACCGGCGCCAAGGTCGAGCTGCGCACCCGCGGCGAGGACACCGAGTTCGACAAGACCGTCGCCGAGAAGGTCACCGATCCGCTGATCCAGATCCTGCGCAACGCGGTGGCCCACGGCATCGAGCCGCCGGCCGAGCGGGTGCTGCGCGGCAAGGCCGCGGTCGGCGTCATCCAGATCGCCGCGCGCGCCGAGGGCAACCTGATCGTGATCGAGGTCGCCGACGACGGCCGCGGCGTCGACGCCCGGAAGCTGCGCGAGCGGCTGGTCGAGCGCGGCCGCTGGACCGCGGCCCGGGCGGCGCTGGCGTCGGACGACGACGTGGTCGCGGCGCTGTTCGACCCGGGCGTGTCGAGCCGCGACGAGGCCGACGAGCTGGCCGGCCGCGGCGTCGGGCTCGACCTCGTGCGCGAGACCATCGCCCGGCTCGGCGGCGAGATCCGGATGTCGTCGACGCCGGGCCGCGGCACCACGTTCACGCTGCGCCTGCCGGTCTCGACCGCGGTCACCCACGCGATGCTGTTCAAGGTCCACGGCCAGGTCTACGCGCTGCCCAACGCCCAGGTCATCGACGTGATCACCGTCGACACCGGCGCCGGCACGTGGCCGGTCGGCGACGACCGCGTGCCGATCGTCGACCTGACCCTGCTGCTCGCCACCCCGACCGGCGGCGGCGGCGACGCCCCGGCCCGGCGCCCGGCGGTGGTCCTGGCCTACGCCGACAAGCGGCTCGTGTGCGTGATCGACAAGGTCATCGGCCCGCGCGAGATCGTCGTCAAGCAGCTCGGCCCGCTGCTGGCGCCGCTGCCGCTCTACGCCGGCGCCACGATCAGCGGCTCGGGCAAGGTCCAGCTGATCCTCGACCCCGCGGCCCTGGTCCGCGCCGCCTACCCCGGCCACACGCTCACCGACGCGGCGATCGCCGAGCCGGTCCGGGCGTCGCTGTCGGGCCGCGCGCTGGTGGTCGACGACTCGCGCGCGATCCGCGAGGCGCTGATGTCGATGCTGGCCCGCGAGGGCTGGATCGTCGACACCGCCGAGGACGGCGCCCGGGCCTGGGCCCTGGCCCAGGAGCTCCACTACGATCTGATCGTCACCGATCTCGAGATGCCGCGCATGGGCGGGCTCGAGCTGATCGGCCGGCTGCGCGGCGACCGCCGCACGACCGAGACCCCGATCGTGATCGTGTCGTCGCGGGTCAGCCCCGAGCACCGCCGCCGCGCCCGCGATCTCGGCGTGCGCGGCCTGATCGCCAAGCCGGTCACCCGCCGCAAGCTGCTCGAGGTCCTCTACGCCGACGGCCGCTGACGCGGCGCCGGACCTCGCGCGGCTCAGACCTCGCCGCTGGCGAACGCGAGCACGTCGCGGATCGACGCCGCGCCCAGGACCAGCATGGCCAGGCGATCGACGCCGAGCGCGATGCCGGCCGACGGCGGCAGGCCCTCGGCCAGCGCCGCCAGCAGCTTCTCGTCGATCGGGTACTGCGGCAGCCGCCGGGCCCGGCGGACGCCGAGATCGTCCTCGAACCGGGCCCGCTGCTCGATCGGATCGGTCAGCTCGCCGAACGCGTTGGCCAGCTCGATCCCGCCGACGTAGGCCTCGAACCGCTCGACCACGGCCGGGTTGCCGTGCTTGCGCCGCGCCAGGGCCGCCAGCGGCGCGGGCCAGTCGGCCAGGAGCACCGGCCGATCGATCGCGGCCAGCGCCGGCTCGACCCGGGCCACGAACGCGCTGAAGAACACGTCGTCCCAGTGGGTCGCGGTGCCGGGATCGATGCCCGCGGCCCGGACCGCGGCGTCGAGCTCGGCCACGGTCTCGTCGCCGCGCACCAGCACGCCGGCGTGGTCGTACATGGCCTCGGCCACGGTCATCCGCAGCCACGGCCCGTCGACGGCGATCGTCCGGCCGCCGACCTTCACCTGGGGCCGGCCGTTGACCGCGGTCGCGACGTGGGCGACCAGCTGCTCGGTGTCGCGGGCCACGGTCTCGAGGTCGTCCCAGGCGCGGTACCACTCGAGCATCGTGAACTCGGGCTGGTGGTGGGCGCCGTCCTCGCCGGCGCGGAAGCACTTGCACACCTGGTAGATGCGCTCCATGCCGCCGGCCAGGAGCCGCTTCATCTGGTACTCGGGCGAGGTGATCAGGAAGCCGTTGCCGGCCGGGATCGCGGCCAGGTGGACCTCGAGCCCGGGCGCCGGCACCACCAGCGGGGTGTCGACCTCGACGAAGTCGCGGCTGGCGAAGAACTCGCGCAGCGCCGCCATCATCCGCCCGCGCGCGGCCAGGTTGCCGCGCCGCCCCGGCCCCAGCCGTGCCACCTCGGACCCGCGCGGCGGATACTCGGTGCGCGGGTACTTGCGCACGCGGCGCAGCGGCGCGCCGGCGCCGTCGAGCTCGACCAGGTCGCCGGGCTGGGCGACCGTCGCGTGCTTGACCCGCACGTCGCCCCGGGCGGTCCGGACCAGGACGTCGTCGCCGTCCTTGGCGATGACCCGTCCGCGGATCGGCCCGGTCGGGGCGCCGCTCACTTCTTGTTCACGCGCTCGACGTACTCGTGGGTGCGCGTGTCGATCTTGATCATGTCGCCGATGTTGATGAACAGCGGCACCGCCACCGTGCCGCCGGTCTCGACCGTCGCCGACTTGGTCACGTTGCCCGAGGTGTCACCGCGCACGCCGGGCTCGGCGGCGGTGACCTCGAGCAGCACGAACGTCGGCAGCGACACGTCGACCGGGCGCTCGTTGAAGAACAGCACGGTGCACGGCAAGTTGTCCTTCATCAGGTCGGCGGCCTCGCCGATCATCTCGGCGCGGACCTGGACCTGCTCGAAGCTCTTGTCGTCCATGAACACCAGGTCGTCGGCCTCCTTGTAGAGGTACTGCATGGTGCGCTCTTCGACGTTGGCCGGCTCGAGCTTCTCGCCCGAGCGGATGTTGCGCTCGATCACCGCGCCCGAGAGCAGGTTCTTGAACCGCGTGCGCGTGAAGGCCGCGCCCTTGCCCGGCTTGATGAACTGGAACTCGACGACCGTGTACGGGTTGCCATCGAGGAGGACCTTGAGGCCCTTGCGGATATCGGAGGTGTCGTACATGGGCGGCGTTCCTTTGATCGCCTCACGCGAAGCGAGGCCGCTCGTTTACCCGACGCGGCCGCTCGCTGTCAAACCCGCGGAGGCGGCAAGGACAGGCCCCCGCCCCGCCCTGGCTACATCTTGGCGTTGAGCCGGGCGGTCAGGTCGACCGAGCCGTCGATCCACAGGGTCGCGCTCTGGTCGAAGATCACCATGACGCCCTCGTCCTTGGCGATCTGCTCGATGATCGGGCCGGCCTTCTTGAGGACCTCCTGGACCAGCTTGGTCCGCTCCTCGGCCAGGGTCCGCTCGAGCTTGACGTAGGTCTGCTGCAGCTCGACGAACTGCTTCTCGAGCACCTGCTTCTTCTGGGCCAGGACGTCGGGCTTGAGCACCGCCGCCTGCTTGTCGAGCTCGGCCGCGGCCTTCTGCAGGTCCTTCTGCTTCTTGTCGAGCTCGGCCTGCTTGGTCTTGCGGGTCTTGTCGAAGGCCTCGCTGGCGGCCTTGCCGGTCTTGGTGTCGTAGAGCGTCTTCTCGAGATCGATGACGCCGATCTTGCCCGGGGTCGGGGCGGCGCCGACCAGGCCCACCATCGGGGCCGAGACCAGGCCGATGCCGAGCGCGAGGCCGAGCGAGCCGATGAGGTTGGACAGGAGCGAACCAGCAGGACGAGCCATGGACGAAGCCTCCGGGGCGGTACTACGCGGCAATCCGCGCGGGGTCAAATCAGACGTGGACCGAGCGTGACGTATTCAGATCCGGCCCCGGGGCCCGCGACCTCGGGTCAGTCGACGAGGCCACCCGCACCCCACGCCCACCACCTACGCGAATCGAGGTCACCACCACCCTCACGCGCCACGCTCCGATCGTTTCGGGTGGGGGCGCGGTTCCGACGGAGAGCCCACCTGGCTCGACCACCCGAGCCCCCCCTGCACCTGCCTGGGGTATTTTCGAAAAACCCTCTCTCACTACAGGAAGTTCCCGATCGTGAACTCGAACACCAGCGGGTCCTCGTTGCCCTGGCGGTCGAGCGGGATGCCCCACTCGAACCGCAGCGGGCCGATCGGCGAGAACCACCGGAACCCGAACCCGACCGACTTGCGCAGGCCCTCGGTGAGCGACTCGGGGAACCGGAAGCACGGGTCGTACTTGGGCGAGATGCTGGTGGTCACGCTCGACAGGCCGCTGCAGTAGCGGGCCTCGAGGTTGTAGGCGTTGCCCATGTCGAAGAAGACGACGCCCGAGATCGCGAGGCGCTTGATCAGCGGGAACTCGACCTCGCTGTTCCAGATGACCTGCATGTTGCCGCCCAGCGGCAGCTCCGACAGGCCCTGGTCGGGCGAGATGCCGGTCTGGAGCCGCGGCCCGAGCGAGCGCGGGCTGAAGCCGCGGACGTCGTAGATGCCGCCGATCAGGTAGCGCTCGCTGATGGGCACGCCCAGCGGGTCGGTCGAGGTGGTCAGCCCGACCTCGGCGTTGGTGTGCAGCACGAACGGGCCCCAGAGCTGGCGGTAGTGGCGGAGGAAGCCGCCCCAGCGCCAGAACACGTTCTCCGAGCCGGTGTACTTGTCGGCGTACTCGATGAAGGCGTTGTCGTACCAGCCGCCGGTGGGGAACAGGCGGTTGTTGCGCGAGTCCCACTGCAGCGAGGCCCGGACCGACGAGGTCACGCCGCCGCGGAACAGGTTCGCGACCTGCTGGTTGGAGATCGGCTGCCGGATCGGCCCCAGCGACGCGAAGCCGCTGCCGCCGGTCGAGATGCCGACGTCCTCGAGCTTGTAGGTCACGAACGCCCGGGCCTCGTACGAGATCGGGTAGCCCCAGGTCAGGCTGAAGCCGGCGGCGTTGCGCGAGAAGTTGTTGAACGCGCGGCTCTGGTTGTACAGGTCGAACGCGAACGTCCACTGGGTGTCGAGGAAGTACGGCTCGACGAACCGCAGCAGGAACAGCTGGCGCAGGCTCGACAGCTGCGCCTGCAGCGCCAGCGTCTGGCCGCGGCCGAACAGGTTGTTCTGCGAGATCTGCGCCTGGGCGATGAAGTTCTCGACCGACGAGAACCCGGCGCCGATCTGGAACGTGCCGGTGGGCCGCTCGCTGACCTCGACGTTGACCTCGACCAGCTCGTCGGAGCTGCCCTTGCCGGTCGAGACCTCGACCCGCTCGAAGAAGCCCAAGGCGTTGATGCGGCGCTTCGACTCCTCGAGGTTCGACGACGAGTACAGCTCGCCCTCGGCGATCTTCATCTCGCGCCGGATCACCTTGTCGCGGGTCTTGGAGTTGCCGCGGATGTTGATGCGCTCGAAGTACGCCTTCTTGCCGCTCTCGATCTCCCACACCAGCTCGATGGTGTTGTCCTTCATGTTGGGGATCGTCATCGGCGACACGTTGGCGTACGCGTAGCCCTGGTCCATGTAGTAGTTGGCGAGGCGCTCGCGGTCGCCGGCCAGCCCCGAGCGGCTGAAGCGGTCGTGGGCGTGGGACACCAGCTTCTTGCGGTGCAGGGCCTCGTCGCCGATCAGCGAGCCCTTGAACTTGATGTCGCTGTAGGAGAAGACCGGCCCCTCGTCGATCGGGATCGCGACGTACATGTACTTCTTGTCGCGCGACAGCTGCAGGCGCGGCGTGCCGATCTTGACCGCGGCGTAGCCCTTGTCCCAGTAGTGCGCGCTGATGATCACCAGGTCGCGCTCGAAGTCGGCCTCGTTGAACGTGCCCGAGTCCGACAGGAACGACATCGCCCCGCCCTTGCGGGTCGCGATGTAGTTGCGGAGCTCGTCGTCGGAGATGTTCTTGTTGCCGATGAAGTCGACGCCGCGGATCTCGATCTTGGCCCGCTCGTCGACCTTGAACCAGACGTCGACCTCGGCCTCGTTGACCGGCTTGACCTCCCAGTCGATCGACGCCAGGTAGTAGCCCTTCTGGTTGTAGAGCTCGGCGATCTTGTCGCGGTTGGCCTTGACCTTGGTGATGTCGAGGATCGTGTCGCGGTCGAGGTCGAGCACCTCGTTGATCTTGTCGAGCCCGACCTCGCCGGCGCCGTCGATCAGGATCTTGCGGACCGACGGCTTCTCCTTGACCGCGAAGGTCAGGATCGCGCCGCCGCCGGGGGCGAGCTCGGCCTCGACCACGACGTCGGAGAAGAAGCCCATCTTCCACATCGCGCGCACGTCGTCGCGGATCTTGGCCGGATCGATCGTGGCGCCGACCTTCGAGGTCAGCGCCAGGCGGATCGTGTCGGCCTCGACCTTGCGGTTGCCGCGGAACTGGATGCGGTCGATCGGCCGCCCGGCCAGGCGCGGGATGACGTCGGCGGCGTCGTCGGCCACGGGCTGGGCCAGGGCCGGCGCGGCCACGGCCACCGCCAGCGCGGCGATCACGAGCACGCGGCTCAGGGCGCGGACGCTCACGACGCCGCCTCGGTCGCGGTCGGCGTGGCCGCCGCGTCGTGCAAGCGACCACCGTCGGTCATGGTCAGGGTCCTGGGCATCAGGCGCGCCAGCTCGAGGTTGTGGGTGACGACCAGGAGCGTCGACCCGCGCTCGCGATGCAGCTCGACGAACAGCTGGTGGATCTCCTCGCCGGTGTGCCGGTCGAGGTTGCCGGTGGGCTCGTCGGCCAGGAGCAGGGCCGGCTCGAGCACCATCGCGCGGGCCAGGGCGACGCGCTGCTGCTCGCCGCCCGACAGCTCCGAGGGCTTGTGGGTCAGGCGGTGCGACAGGCCGACCCGCCCGAGGATGTCGGTGGCGCGGGCGCGCACCGCCGGCTTGGGCAGGCGCTGGATCAGCCCGGGCATCATGACGTTCTCGAGCGCGGTGAACTCGGGCAGCAGGTGGTGGAACTGGAAGACGAACCCGATCTTGCGATTGCGGAACATCGCCAGGCGCTCGGGGCCCATCGTCGTGAGCTCCTCGCCGTCGAACTTGATCGAGCCCCGGGTCGGCAGATCGAGCGTGCCGAGGATCTGCAGGAACGTCGACTTGCCGACGCCCGACGCGCCGACCACCGCGACCATGTCGCCCGCGGCGAGGTGCATCTCGACGCCGCTGAGCACCGACAGCACGCGGCCGCCGTGGAGGTACTCCTTGCCCATGCCGACGATGTCGACCTGCGCGCCGACGCCACGCTCGCGGCGGGGGCCGGGGACGGGCGCGACGGGCGGTGCGCTCGAGGCGCTCGGGGGTGTCGTGGGGGGGGGCGAGGCGTCGTCGATCACGCGAATCTCTAGGCGGCGCCGGAACTTAGTCGGCAGGTCCGGGGCTGTCAACGCGATTGGACCCCGACTCACGCCCCCGGGTTGCCTCGAGATCGCCGACGGCGGTCACAGCCCCAGGGTCGCGCCCAGGGTCCACAGCCGCACGCCGCCCTTGGAGTCGTCGGCGAACGTCAGCTCGTCCTGGCTGACCTCGGCCCAGATCGCGGCCTGGCCCAGCAGCGGCATGGTCAGGCGGTACTCGAGCCCGAGGCCGGCCACCATGCCGTCGGCCGACTCGCCGAAGCGCGGGTCGAGCTCGCGCAGCCAGACCCGCTCGACACCGAGCCGGCCGTAGGCGCCGAAGTTGCCGTCGAGCGGCACCGACAGCCGGGCGTGGGCGCCGGCGGCGATCGCGTCGCCCGCGCCGACGCCGAAGCGCCCGACGCTGGCCTCGATGGCCAGGCGGCCCAGGCTGTGGCCGAGCGCGATGCGCTGCTGCGGCACGTCGCTGTCGCCGGTCGAGGCGGCGACGGTGAGATCGCCCTGCCCGCTCGGCGAGCCGCCGATGCCGAGCGAGACGTAGGTTCCAGCGGAGGCGAGCGCGGGGGCGGCGAGGAGCGCGGGGAGGAGCGCGGAGAGGAGGACTGCGGGGCGCATGACCTCGACATGAGCAACCGCCGTGCCACGCGGGCGCGCCGTCGTCACGGCGGGTTACCGCGCGATCATGACCCCTGGTTCACGGTCGCCCGCACACGTGGTCGCGGCGGCCACACCTGCCGCAGCGGCGTCGATCTCGATCCTGCGCCCGGATCGTGCCCGTGGCGTGGACGGCGCCAGCGGCCGGTCGCGCCGCGCATGGCCTCGACCGGGAGCGGCGGCGGCGGACGCCGCGCGATCCCCGCAAGGATCGCCCGCCAGGATCGCGGCGGTCACTTCTTCAGGCCGACGGCCGGCCGCAGCTGCGAGCCCAGCACCGACGGGTAGATCGTCGCGGCGAAGCTGATCACCAGCGCCGCGATGTAGACCAGGCCCACGGTCGCGAGGTCGATCTGCACCGGCAGCCGGTCGATGTAGTAGACGTCGGGGTTGATCGGGAACCCGAACGCCTTGAGCCAGGCGCACAGCCCCAGGCCGATCGCGACGCCGAGCGTGCCGCCGATGAAGCCGATCAGGCTGCCCTGGGTCACGAACACCGCGACGATCCCGAGGTCGCTAGCGCCCAGGGTCTTGAGCAGCGCGATCTGCCGGGCCTTCTCGATCACGGTCATGATCAGCGTGCCGACGATCGAGAACGACGCGACGATGATGATGATCGCGAGGATCATGAACATCGCGATCTTCTCGAGCTTGAGGGCCGAGAACAGGTTGCGGTTGAGCTCGCGCCAGCCCTGGACGTGGTACGCGGGGCCGATCTCCGTCGAGATCCGCTTGACCAGCGCGTCGACGTCGTCGGGATCGCTGATCCGCACCTCGATGCCGTCGACCGCGTCGCCCAGGCGCAGGAACCGCTGCAGCGAGTCGAGCGTGACGTAGACCAGCTTGAGGTCGTACTCGTACATGCCGGTGAAGAACTGGCCGGCCACCCGGTAGTCGCGGTTGAACGGGATCGGCGTGCCGTTGGCGTCGGGGTTCATCGGATCGGCCAGCGGCGACACCATCCGCACCTCCTGGCCGGTGAACAGGTGCATCTGCTTGACCAGCTCCTTGCCGACCAGCACGCCCGACAGCGTCGACACCCGCGACGGCGGTCGGCCGCCGCCGCCGAGCTCCGGCGGTGGCGCGTCCTCGGACAGGTCCCGGGGCGCGGCGTCGGGCAAGGCGTCGGCGCCGTCGGCGAAGTCGGGCGGCGCCGGATCGAACGCCGGCGGATCCGCGGTCGGATCGCTCCAGTCGATCGGATCGCCGGCGCTCGGCAGGTCGTCCGGCGCCGGGTCGATCACGTCGCCGGTCGGCGGCGCGGCCGGCGCCACGGCCGGGGCCTCGGGGCCGTCGCCGACCAGGGGCTCGAGCCGGTCGAGCGCCTCGGGGTCGTCGAGGCTCTTGCGCAGCGACGTCACCTCGACCGCGCTGGCGACGTCGATGCCCTTGACGACCACGTTCGAGTAGTTGCTGTTGGCCGCGATCACGACCTCGCTGGTGGCGAACGGGGTCGACGCGACCACGCCCGGGACCCGGTCGATCCGCGCGCGGACCTCTTCCCACTCGACGAACTCGCCGTCGTCCTTCGAGACCTGGACGTGGGCGTTCGAGCCGAGGATCTTGGACCGCAGGTCGCCCTCGAAGCCGTTCATGACCGACAGCACCGTGACCAGCGCGGCGCAGCCGATCGAGACCCCGACGATCGACACGGTCGAGTAGAACGTGAAGAAGATCCGGATCAGGAACACGTAGACGCACACGCCGCTGACCGCGAACGCGATCGCCCCGGCCGACAGGACGTCCTGACGGTAGGGCGAGCCGGTCTCGATCAGCGAGCGCGGGTTGGGCGCCTCGAGCACGAAGTGCCCGACCGCGGTCAGCGCGCCGCCCGTCACGAACGCGACGATCGCGACGATCACCGCGATCCAGCTGACGTGGATCGGGTGCGCCATGAGATAGCGCAGCGCCACGAAGATCTGGAACCGGCTGCGGCTCATGCGGGTGACCTAGGCGGTACCACTTCCGGCCCGGGCGCGCTACTCGGCCCGCATCTGCGGGAACAGGATCACGTCGCGGATCGACGCGGCGCCGGTCAGCATCATCGCCAGACGATCGATGCCGATGCCCTCGCCCGCGGTCGGCGGCATGCCGATCTCGAGCGCGCGGCAGTAGTCCTCGTCGTAGTCCATCGCCTCGTCGGCGCCGACCGCCTTGGCCTGCTGCTGGGCCTGGAACCGGGCGCGCTGATCGTCGGGGTCGTTGAGCTCGGAGAAGCCGTTGGCGATCTCGCGCCCGGCCACGAACAGCTCGAACCGATCGCAGAACGCCGGATCGCGCTCGCTCTTGCGCGCCAGCGGCGACACCGCCAGCGGGAACTCGCACAGGAACGTCGGCTGCACCAGCTTGGCCTCGGCCGTGGCCTCGAACACCAGGTAGCCGAGGTGGCCGGCGCGCACCCGCGCGGTCAGGCCGGCGTCGTCGGCCGGGTAGCCGGCGACGATCCGCGGCGCGACCCCGGCCGCGGTCGCGGCGTCCCTGAGCTCGGCGGTCAGCGCGGCGCGATCGAGGCCGCGCGCGCCCTCGGCCACGCCCTCGAGCAGCACCCGGACGATGTCGGCCGCCGGCACGCCGTGGGCCAGCGCGATCGCCGCGCCCGCGACCGGATCGGTGAACAGCGCCGCGGTGTCCTCGGCCGACAGCCCGCCGAGCTGGTGGACCGCGTCCCTGATCGTGATCCGGCGCCACGGCCGGGCCAGGTCGAGGTCGACGCCGTCCCAGGTCAGCTTGGTGCCGCCGCAGATCTCCTCGGCCAGGCCGGTGATCATCTCCTCGGTCAGGTCCATCAGGTCGGTGTAGACCGCGTAGGCCCAGTAGAACTCGAGCATCGTGAACTCGGGGTTGTGCTGGCGCGACAGCCCCTCGTTGCGGAAGTTGCGGTTGATCTCGTAGACCCGCTCGAGCCCGCCGACCACCAGCCGCTTCAGGTACAGCTCGGGCGCGATGCGCATGTACAGGCGCATGTCGAGCGCGTTGTGGTGGGTGATGAACGGGCGCGCCGCGGCGCCGCCGATGATCGGGTGCATCATCGGGGTCTCGACCTCGAGGAACGCCCGCTGGTCGAGGAACCGGCGGATGCCGGCGACGATCTTCGAGCGCTTGACGAACACCTCGCGCACGTCGGGGCTGATCGCCAGGTCGACGTAGCGCTGACGGTAGCGGGCCTCGACGTCGGTCAGGCCGTGCCACTTGTCGGGCAGCGGCCGGATCGCCTTGGTCAGCAGGAACAGCCGGGTCACGAGCACGCTCAGCTCGCCGCGCTTGGTCCAGAACGCCGCGCCCTCGGCGCCGACGATGTCGCCGACGTCGAGCTCGGGCACGACCGTCGCGAAGTCGTCGGCGTCGAGCTGATCGATCGCGAGGTAGAGCTGGATGTCGACGCCGCCGTCGCGGATCGGCGCGAACACGGTCTTGCCGAAACCGCGCTTGGCGACCAGGCGCCCGGCCAGCCGCACGACCTCGCCGTCGATCGGCGTGATCGGCGCGCCCTTGTCGCGCGGCGCGTCGGCGGCCGGCGGCGGCGGCTTGGTCGGCTCGTAGCGCGCGCGCACCGCCGCCACCGTGTGGCTCGGGCGGAAGTCGTTGCGGTACGGATCGCGGCCGGCGGCGCGGAGCTTGGCGGCCTTGGCCCGGCGCTCGGCCATGATGCGGTCGAGGGTGGACTCGTAGCTGGGCCCGTCGGACATGGCCGCGGAGCCTACACGAGAACGTGCTATCACGCGCCCCATGAGGACGATCGCGTTGGTCGCGCTGGCCGGCCTGGCCGGCGTGGGATGCAAGGGCAAGGCGAAGGACGGCGGCGGGCCTGGATCAGGATCGGGGTCGGGCACCGCGGGGACCACGGCCGCCGCGACCTGCGCCGGGCCCGACGCCAAGGGCCCGCTGCGCTGGTTCGAGGACGACTACCCCGCGGCGCTGGCGTGCGCGCGCGCGTCGCACCGCCCGCTGGTGATCGACATGTGGGCGCCGTGGTGCCACACGTGCCTGTCGATGAGCGCGACCGTGCTGATCGATCCGTCGCTGGCGCCGCTGGCCGATCGGTTCGTCTGGCTCGCCCTCGACACCGATCGCGAGGCCAACGCGGCCGCGGTCGGAACGTTCGCGCTGCAGAACTGGCCCACGTACTTCGTCCTCGACGCCGCCGACGAGAGCATCGCCGCCCGCTGGCTGGGCGCGGCCGCGGCGCCGCAGTTCCGGCAGTTCCTCACCGACGGCGAGCGCGCGGTCCTGGCCAGCCGCGGCGGCGCGGCGCTCGATCCCCTGCTGGCCCAGGTCCGGGCCGGCGACGTCGCCGCCAGCGCCAAGGACTGGGCCGCGGCCGAGGCCGCGTACGCGGGCGCGCTGGCCGCGGCGCCGGCCGACTGGCCGCGCCGGCCCGACGTGCTGGTCGCCCAGATCGCGGCGCGGCAGAAGGCCGGCGACGTCGCCGGCTGCCTGGCGCTGGGCACGAGCGCCGCCGGCCAGACCGGCGCGAGCGCCAACGCCACCGACTTCCTGGTCTGGGCCCTGGCCTGCGCCGACGCCGAGGGCGCCGACCCGGCCGCGGCCAAGGCGCTGCGCGAGCGGGCGGTCAGCGTGCTCGGCGCGCTCGACGCCCAGGCCGACGCGCCGCTGTCGCTCGACGACCGCAGCGATCTCATGCTCAACCTGCGCGAGGCGCTCGGCGCCCTCGGCCGCACCGACGACGCGCGCGCGGTGGCGACGCGCCAGGCGGCGCTGCTCGACGACGCCGCCGCCAAGGCCGGCTCGCCGGCGGTGGCGATGACCTACAACTGGCACCGGGCCGAGGTCTACGTGTTCCTCGGCAAGGGCGCGGAGATCGTGCCGGCGCTCGAGCAGTCGACCAAGGATCTGCCGACCGAGTACGACCCGCCCTACCGCCTGGCGTGGGTGTACCTACGGATGGGCCAGGCCGCCGAGGCCAAGCGCTGGGCCGAGGACGCGCTCGGCAAGGCCTACGGGCCGCGCAAGGTCCGCGTCGCGAACCTGGTGGTCGAGGCGTGCAAGGCGCTGGGCGACGGCGCCGCCGAGCGGGCCGCGCGCGAGGGACTGGTGGCGACGCTCGCGGCGCTGCCGCCCGAGATGGCGCAGCCCGAGAACCTGGCCAAGGCGCGCGCGGACCTCGCGGCGATGACCGGAACCGGGCCGCCGGACCGGACCGGGCCGGAACCGGAGCCGGAACCGGAACCGGAGCGCGCTGACCCATGACGATCGATCGCGCGGCGTCGATCGACACGATCCTGGCGCAAGGCGGAGCCCCGATCGATCCGGCCTACGGCGAGGTGGTGCCGCCGATCCGCGTGTCGACGACCTACGCGCGCGACCCGGCCTACCAGCTGCCGACCCGCGCCGCCTACAGCCGCGACGACAACCCGACCTCGCGGCCGGCCGAGGCGCTGCTGGCGGCGCTCGAGGGCGGGCCCGAGGCGATGATGTTCGCGTCGGGGATGGCCGCGGCGACCGCCGTGATCCAGGCGCTCGCGCCCGGCGACCACGTGATCGCGCCGCGGATGATGTACTGGGGCCTGCGCGGCTGGCTGGTCGAGCACTGCCGGCGCTTCGGCCTGGGACTCGATCTGGTCGACACCCACGTCACCGACGCGGTGCGGGCGGCGCTGCGCCCGGGCACGACGAGGCTGGTGTGGCTCGAGGTGCCGGCCAACCCGACCTGGGACGTGGCCGACGTGGCCGCGATCGCCACGCTGGCCCACGCCGCCGGCGCGCGGGTCGCGGTCGACGCGACCGCGGCGACGCCGGTGCACCTGCGGGCGCTCGCGCTCGGCGCCGATCTGGTGATGCACTCGGCCACCAAGTACCTGAACGGCCACTCCGACGTGATCGCCGGCGCGCTGGTGACCGCCGCCCTCGACGAGGCCTGGCAGCGGCTGCGCGCGCACCGCCACGACGTCGGCGCGGTGCTCGGGCCGTTCGAGGCGTGGCTGGTCCACCGCGGCATGCGCACGCTGGCGGTGCGGGTCCGGCGCCAGAGCGCCGGCGCCCTCGCGGTCGCGACCGCGCTCGCCGGGCACCCCGGGCTGGTCGACGTGCTCTACCCGGGCCTACCCACGCACCCGCACCACGCGGTCGCCGCGCGCCAGCTGCACGACGGCTTCGGCGGCATGCTGTCGCTCCGGGTCGCCGGCGGCGCCGAGGCCGCGCTCGCGGTCGCCGGCCGGCTGCGGTTGTTCGCCCGCGCGACCTCGCTCGGCGGCGTCGAGTCGCTGGTCGAGCACCGCGCGTCGGTCGAACCACCCGACTCGCCGGTGCCGCACGATCTGTTGCGCCTGTCGATCGGCCTCGAGGACCCCGGCGAGCTGATCGACGATCTCCGCGCCGCACTCGGTTAGCAGCGGCCAACGGTCGATCGAGCGACTGGTCTGGCCACCTGCTCCGGCCCGTGCTCCAGTCGCGGCCATGCGCCAGCCCGTGATCGCCCTCCTCCTCGTGTCCGCGGTCGCCTGCGGCGGCGACGACACCTCCGCCGGTGCCGACGCCGGCCTCGACAGCGGCTCGACCGTCCACGCGTTCGTGCCGACGCCGACCGGCACCTGCCCGCCGCTGGTCACGGGCGATCAGATGTTCGCGCCCGGCGGCGTCGCGCCGCGCCGGGTCAAGCTGACGCTCAGCCCCAGCGCCGCCCGCGGGCCGCTGATCCTCTACTGGCACGCCACCGGCAGCAACACCGACGAGGCCGCCTACGCGCTCGGCGCCACCCAGCAGGCGCTGGTCGACGCCGGCGCGGTCATCGCGGTGCCCGCGGCCGATCCCGCGGCCGGGCAGTTCCCGTGGTTCATCGTCAACCAGAGCACCCGCCAGGACGACTTCCTCGTGGCCGACGAGATCGTCGCGTGCCTGGCCCAGGCCAACCGCATCGACACCGATCGCGTCCACTCGATGGGCATGAGCGCCGGCGGCCTGCAGACGACCGGCATGACGTTCCTGCGCGGCACGTACATCGCCTCGGTCGCGACCTACTCGGGCGGCGTCCCCTCGATCTTCACGCCGCCGCCGCTCGATCCCGACAACAAGTCGGCCGCGCTGATCTTCTACGGCGGCACGTCGGACAACGTCTTCAACGTCGACTTCCAGGACGCGGCGATGCGCTTCTACACGCTGCTCACCGACGGCGGTCACTACGCCGCGCTGTGCAACCACAACACGGGCCACGCGATCCCGCGCGACGCCGCGCCCTCGGTCGCGCAGTTCTTCGCCGACAACCCGTTCGGCGCCTGGCCGTCGCCCTACGCCGCGGCCGGCCTGCCCGCCAGCTTCCCGGCCTACTGCGCGCGCTGATCACCGCGCCGCCCCGGCCGCCCGCCGCGTCGGCCAGGAACGCGCGCTGATCACCGCGCTCGCCGCCCGCCGCCGGTCGGCCAGGCCGCGCGCGTCCTGCCGGCGCCGACCACGCATCCACGCCGCCGCCCCGGCGGGTCCGCGCGCGCGCCCCCGCCGTGCACCAGCGCCCGAGGCCTACGCGGTCGCGCCGGCGCGCTGGAGCAGGTACGTGCGGATCAGCTCGTCGAGGTCGCCGTCGAGCACGGCCGAGACCTGGCTGGTCTTGACCTCGGTGCGGTGGTCGTTGACCTGCTGGTACGGGAACAGCACGTAGCTGCGGATCTGGCTGCCCCACTCGATCCGGAGCTTGGCCTTGGCCTCCTCGGCCGCCTTGGCCTCGCGCTTGGAGACCTCGAGCTCGTACATGCGCGCGCTCAGCATCTTCATCGCCTTGGCCTTGTTCGAGTGCTGGCTGCGCTCGTTCTGGCACTGGACGACGATGCCGGTCGGCAGGTGGGTGATGCGCACCGCCGAGTCGGTCTTGTTGACGTGCTGCCCGCCGGCGCCGCCGGCGCGGTAGGTGTCGATCTTGAGGTCCTCGGTGTTGATGTCGACGACGATGTCGTCGTCGATGTCCGGGGTGATCGTCATCGACGCGAACGAGGTCTGGCGCCGGCCCTGCTGATCGAACGGCGACACCCGCACCAGCCGGTGGACGCCGTTCTCGGCCTTGAGCAGGCCGAACGCGTTCTCGCCGGTGATGATCATCGTCGCGCCCTTGATGCCGGCCTCCTCGGCCGGCTGCTCGTCGACGACCTCGGTCTTCCAGCCCTTGCGCTCGGCGTAGCGCATGATCATGCGCATCAACATCTGGGCCCAGTCCGAGGCGTCGACGCCGCCGGCGCCGGCCTGGATCTGGACGATCGCGCCCTGGCCGTCGAACTCGCCCGAGAGCATCCGCCGGAACTCGAGGTCGTCGAGCGCGGCGCTCACCGCCTTGGCGGCGGCGACCGCCTCCTGGCCGGTGGCCTCGTCGCTGGCCTCGTCGGCCAGCTCGAGCAGGATCTCGGCGTCCGACAGCGCCCGCATCTGGTTGTCGTAGGCCGACACCAGCGACTTGAGCGACTTGGTCTGCTTGGTGATCGCCTGGGCCCGCTCGCGGTCGTTCCAGAACGACGGCGCGTTGGCCAGCGACTCCAGCTCCTCGATCTTCAGGCGCTTGGGTTCGAGGTCAAAGTAACCTCCGGAGCGACTCGGCCTTGCCCGAGAGCTCCTTCAAGAGGTCGCGGACCTCGCGCACGTCGACAGTGGTCAGCGGCATGGCGCACCCTATACCGTGTCGCGGCGCAGCGGCACAAGCTCGGCGCGCCGGCCCAGCGGCACCGGGTACTCGCCGGTGAAGCAGGCCGAGCAGTAGCCCCCGGCGTTGACCGGGCCGGGCTCGCGCACCACGACCGCGCCCATCAGGCCGTCGTGGGACAGGTAGCCGAGCGAGTCGCAGGTGACGTAGCGGGCGATCTCCTCGATCGAGTGCGAGGCCGCGACCAGCTCGCTGCGGGTCGGGGTGTCGATCCCGTAGAAGCACGGGTGCGTGGTCGGGGGCGCGCTGATCCGGAGGTGGATCTCCTTGGCCCCGGCCGCCCGCAGCATCTTGACGATCTTGCGCGAGGTCGTGCCGCGCACCAGCGAGTCGTCGACGACGACCACGCGCTTGCCGTCGACGACGCTGCGCACCGGCGACAGCTTCAGGCGCACGCCGAAGTGGCGGATCGAGTCCTGGGGCTCGATGAACGTCCGCCCCACGTAGTGCGAGCGGATGAGGCCCATCTCGAACGGGATGCCGGCCTGCTTGGCGTAGCCGATCGCCGCGGGGACGCCGGAGTCGGGCACCGGGATCACCACGTCGGCCTCGGCCGGCTGCTCGATCGCCAGCCGCACGCCCATGCGCTCGCGGGCCCGGTAGACCGACTTGCCGTTGACGAGGCTGTCGGGGCGCGCGAAGTAGACGTGCTCGAACACGCAGAACTTGTTCTCGACGGGCTCGGGCTGGACCCGGTGGCTGGTCAGGCCGCGCTCGTCGATGACCACCATCTCGCCCGGCTCGACGTCGCGGATGTACTCGGCCTCGATCAGATCGAACGAGCTGGTCTCCGACGACAGCACGTAGCTGTCCTTGAACCGACCGATCACCAGCGGCCGGAAGCCGTGGGGGTCGCGCACGCCGATCAGCTTGCCGTCGGCCAGCAGCACCAGTGAGTAGGCCCCGGTGACCTGGCGCAGGGCGGCGATCAGCCGGGCGACCAGGTCGAACTCCGGCACCTTGGCCATCAGGTGGACGATGCACTCGGTGTCGCTGGTCGTCTGGAAGATCGAGCCGGACGCCTCGAGCCGCGTGCGCAGGTCCTCGGCGTTGACCAGGTTGCCGTTGTGGGCGATGGCCACCGACCCGCCGGCGTAGTCGAACAGGAACGGCTGGGCGTTGCGGATCTCGGAGCCGCCCGCGGTCGAGTACCGGGTCTGGCCGATCGCCGCGCGTCCGGGCAGCCGGGCCAGGGTCTTCTCGTCGAAGACGTCGGTCACCAGGCCCATGCCGACGTGGCGCCGGAGGCCTTCTCGCCCGCGACGATCCCCGCAGACTCCTGGCCGCGGTGCTGGAGGGCGTGGAGGCCGAGGTACGCCAGGTTGGCCGCCTCGTCATGACCGTGGATGCCGAAGACGCCGCACATGGGGTTCCCGGTACCACGCCCGGTCGGCCCTGTCATCCGGCGATCACCTCCACACGGATGGGCTGAAACCTTGTGCAAACCCAGTCCGTACCCGACAATATCGTCCGGTGACTGCCAAGGTCCTCTGGCGCCACGCACAGGGCATCGAGGGCTCGATCGAGCTCGGTGCGCAAGAGATCCGGGTCGGAAGGGCCATGGATTGCGCGATCCGCACCGACGACGCGATGGTGTCTCGACACCACGCGCGCATCGTCTGGGGCGGTGGCGGATACGTGGTCGAAGATCTCGGCTCCGCCAACAAGGTCTTCTACCAGGAGCAGCAGGTGCAACAGCACATGCTGCGGCACGGCGACGCCGTCCGCTGCGGCAGCCTGTGGCTGCGGTTCGTGGACACGTCCCAGCTCGGCCAGCCCGCGCCCGCCGCCCCGGCGGCGATCCCGCCCCCGCAGGCCGTGCCCCAGCCCGTCGGCATGGCCCCGACCGGCGCCCAGCAGGCCGCCCCCATGGCGGTCAACATCGAGGGTTTCGGGCCGATGCAACCGATGGCGCCCGCGGCCCCGCCACCGATGGCCGCCCCGGCGCCGGCGCCGCAGCCCCAGGCCGCCACGCCGAGCGGCGAGAACGACGAGGAGATCCGCCGCCTCCGGCGCCGCATCGATCAGCTCCAGGCCGAGCTCCGCGTCTACCGCGGCGGCAAGGTCGGCCAGGAGAAGGCCCGGCGCATGGAGGATCTCGAGAACGATCTGTCCAACGCCGAGGTCGAGCGCGATCGCTTCAAGGTCCGGATCTCCGAGCTCGAGGGCACGCTCCAGGCCGAGAGCGGCAGCGCCAAGGTCCAGCGCGCGGTCGAGATCCGCGGCAAGGCCGCCGAGATGGTGACCTCGCTCAACGACGTCCTGTCGAGCCTGCGCATCGAGGTCATGGCCGCCGAGGGCGAGTTCGACCAGTTCTCGCACCAGCTCCCCCGCGCCTCCTTCGAGCTGATCCGTCAGTCGATGAAGAACGCCGCCGACTGCGCCGACCAGGCCCGCGAGCTCCTGCGCTCCCTCCGCGAGATCGCCAGCTGAGTTTCCGCGAGGAGCCTGTTCTTTGGGAGGAGCTTTCGCAAAGCTCCTCCCCCGGCATCCGCCGGGGCCCCCGCCTGAAACGGCCCAGATCCCGGATCGTCGCGTCGGCGTAGACGTAGTTGGTTGACGGGGGGATGACTGGGGCGGGCGCTGGGGGCGGGGGGCGGCGCGCGGTTCACGTTCGCTGGTGCCCTGGCGCGTCGCCGCTCGCTACCGTCGGGGCCCGTGATCGCCAGGCCCCGTCCGTCTCGCATCTGGCCGCGCCCCGCCCGTCGCCCCGCGGGGCTGGCCCCGCTCGCCGACGCCGCCCGCCGCGGCCGTGATCGCCTCCTGGTCGGGGTGCCCGCGGCGTCGCCACGAGCGGCGAGCGAGGTGGTCGGGTCTCCGTCGGCCCGAAGTTCCGCGGGGGGGGCCCGGACGGTCGGGGGGTCGCCCCAACCGCGGCCCGAGGGGACCCGCGCCACCCCCAGCGCCTCCCGCCTCCAGTCATCCCCGCGCCGCCGCCTCCAGCGCTAGACCTGCTCAGCAGCCATCGGCGCGTGCAGCGCATGCCAGCGCCGCACCGCCTCCGCCTTCGCGGGTTCGATCAGCTCCGCCACCGCCGCGATCTCGTCCGGATCACCGGTGGGTGCGAACACCTCGGGCGGACACAGCACGAACGCAAGCACGTCGAGTGCACGCGCGGGGTCGGGGGTGAACCCGCTGGCGAAGACAGTCTCGGCGGCCATGGGCCACCCTCACACCGTCGATCGAGCCGGGCAACTTTTCCCTCGGGGGTGGGATCGCCCCGCCGCCGACGGGATCTACAGCTTCGTGAACGTGAGGCTCTCGATCGCCATCTCCACCTTCACCAGGCGCACGTCCTCGTTCGCCGCGTCGCTCTTGTCGGGCTGGACGTTGAACACGTGGCAGCCCACGAAGTGGATCTTGCCCTTGGGCGTCTTGGAGTTGTCGAAGTACGTGACGTCGGCGTTGGTCATCGGCGGCCGCTCGCCCGTGGCCGCCTTCTTCATGAGGGTCATGAAGTACTCGGCGTCGACCTCGGGCAGCGAGAACGAGATGTTCGGCTGCTCGATCTTGCCGCCGAGCTTGATCGGCTCGAGCCGGCCCGCGTGGTGGTACTCGATCGTCTTGGACTTCAGGCTGAAGCCCTCGACCTTGGTGACGCGCTTGACCGCGCTCTCCGGCGCCCCGTCGAAGCTGAAGTCGAAGTTGCACGCGGCGATGTGCTGCTGCTGGGCCTGGGCCGCGTCGTGCTGCATCACCGAGCCCGGCCCGGGCTGCTCGTAGGCCAGGGTCTCGGCCTGGATGGTGATGGTGACGTTGGCGGCGTTCTTGTCGTTGCTATCGAACTTCGGGAAGTCGAGACACTCGATCACCGCGTCGCAGAAGCTCCGCCGAGCCTTCTCGTTGTAGTTGTAGTCGCCCGCGACCAGCGCGCCGTGCTTCCGCTCGCAGTCGCCGGTGCAGAACGAGTTCATCCACTTGTAGAGCGCGTCGCCCGCGGCCAGCCCCGCGACGACCTTGATCGGCTCGTACTTGACCTTGCCGTTCTGCCGCCAGATCGCGCCCTTGTGCTCGTTGGCGTGATAGGTGATGACCTCGGTCTTGATGGTGCCGCCCTCGATCGAGCGCACCGTCGACGTCGGCACACCCTCGAGCTCGAGGTTGAAGTGCGCGGACGAGTAGACATCAGGGGACTGGCTGGGATTAGCTGGCATGGAAGACCTCGAGGGAGTGTACACGACGGCCTCGCAGGACCGCCGGATACGACCGGTCGCTCCCATGGTACGGTGGTCCCCGTGGAAACCTTCCCGGCGGCGGTCGCGGGCCAGCCCGGCCCCGCGCCGGGAAGCGCTCGATCTCGCACGCGAAAGCGCCGCCGCCACAGCTTCGCCAAGGGCTTCCTGGTCGGCGCGTTGCTGGTCATTCCACTGATATCACTAGCGATCTTCGCCGTCAGTCGCCTGGGCCTGGGCGGGGAGCGACCGGGGATCATCGCGATCGTCCGGCTGGTGACCGTGTTCGCCGTGCTGCCCGCGGTCGTTACCGCCGGCGGCGTCGGCCGCCTCGCCGCGCAGGCCAGCCTCCACGGCGGGCGCCGGCGCGCGGTCTGGGTCGCGGCGCGCGCGCTGGCGTTCGGCGGTGCCGGCCTGGCGATCATCGGGGCCATGCCGTGCGAGGTGACGCCCGAGACGTGGCCAGGATGGGTCGTGCTCGCCGCCGCCGGCATGGTCGCGGGCGCGCTCGCCGGGATCGGCGTCGGCCTCGCGTGTGGCGGGCCGATGCCGTCGCTGACCGACCTCGGGATCTGGCCCCACGACGGCTCGGTCGGCCGCGCCGTCGAGCGGGTGATCACCCGCGCCCGCCGCCGGCCCACCACCGGGCCGCCCCCGACCGACCGGCCGTGACCGAGCGCGACGAGTCGCTGCGCCCGCTGGCGCTCGCGCTGGTCGCGAGCGTGGTGCTGTGGCAGGTGCCGTACGGCCCGTACCTGCTGTACCCGTTCAAGCTGCTCGGCACCTGGTTGCACGAGGGCAGCCACGCGCTGGCGATGCTCATGAGCGGCGCCGGCTTCTCGGGCATGGAGGTGTTCGCGGACGGCAGCGGCCTGGCCCACGCGCAGTCGCTGGCCGGGCCGATCGCCGGCGGGTTCATCGCCGCCGCCGGGTACATGGGCGCCCCGGTCGGCGGCGTGATCCTGGTGCTCGGCGCCCGCGATCCGCGCGGCGCGCGGCGCGCGCTGGTCGGCCTGGGGCTGGTGCTCGCGGTCACCGCGCTGGCGTCGATCACCAACCGCTTCGGCCAGGTCGCGATCGGCGCGACCGGCGCGGTGATCATCGCGGTCGCGGCGGTCCCGCGGCCGCGGCTGCACGCCGGCCTCGCGCACCTGCTGGCGGCGCAGGCGTGCGTCGGCGCGCTCGTCGACATCCGCGTGCTGTTCCGTCCCAACCTCATCGTCGACGGCCAGGTCGTGCGCGACTCCGACGCCCACGCCATGGCGGTCGCGACCTTCGGCACCGACGCCAGCTGGGCGGTGTGGACCTGGGCCGCGATCTGGCTGGCGTGGTCGCTCGCGCTCCTGTTCCTGGTGCTGCGTCGGTTGCGCCGCGCTAGCGCTGCACCGCCATCTGCACCCGGACCTCGACCCGCCGATTGAGGCCGGCGCCGAGGCGCGGCGACCGATCGCCGTAGCCGCGCACGATCAGACGGTCGGCGCTGACGCCGTGGGCGCGCAGGTACTGCTCGACCGCGCGCGCGCGCGCCACGTCGAGATCGCCGCGCCGCTCGCCGGGGTCGCGGTGACCGCCGATCTCGACCTGCTGGACCTCGGGGTGGGCGGCGAGCGTGTCCGCCAGGGCGTCGAGCACCGGCCGGCTCGCGCGCTCGACCTCGGCCTTGCCGGCGCGAAACTCGATCGCGATCACGTCGGGCTCGGCCAGCTCGACGTACTGGGGCGCCGGGCAGCCGCCGTCGTCGCGGCCGTCGCGCCGCGCCGGCACGAGCGGGCACTTGTCCACGACGTCGGGCACGCCGTCGCCGTCGTTGTCGGGGTCCGGGCAGCCGTCGTCGTCATCGAAGTCGTCGAAGTCCTCGGGCTGGGTCGGGCACAGATCGGCCCACGCGGCGATGCCGTCGCCGTCGTCGTCAGAGCTCGGATCCGGCCCCGGCGCCGGCATCGGGGTGCGCGCCGGGCCGCCGGCGGCGCGGCGATCAGCGGCGCGGGCGCGCCGGGCGGGTGACAGCCCGCCAGCGCGAGCGCCAGCGCGAGCCCCAGCGCGCCGACGTCAGTGGATCGCGTCGCGGCCATCGGTGAGCTGCGGGCGCGCCGACCACGGCCGCGCCTCGAGGTGGAAGTGATCGTGGTGGGCGTCGTCGTAGTCCGGCGACAGCACCAGGTAGAACAGCCCGGTGCGGATGAGCTGGCACTGCAGGACCTTGAGCACCGCCCCGGCCTGGGTCATCGGCTGACCGACGCAGTCGACCGCGTCGCCCAGGCCGGGCTCGAAGTCCGCCGCGACCGCGAGCGCGCCGACGTCGGGGCCGACCACCCGCGGCAGATCGACCGCGAGGCCGAACGAGTGCTTCGAGCGACGATCGGTGCCGCGGACGTTGCGGACCGAGTAGGCCGAGCTCCACCGGGCCTCGGTCAGGCCCACCGCCCGGAATGCACGCCCGGCCTCGGCCAGGGACACCGCCAGCGAGCAGTCGATCACCAGCGGCGCGCCGCCGGGGCCGACCCACGCGATGCCGCCGAGCGGCCCGGTCACGGTGACCGCGTCGGCGATCCCGGCCTTGCGCGCCGGCCGCCACGTCACGCCGCGGGCGTCGAGCTCGTCGTGGCAGCGGTCGTCGGCGACGGCCGGCGCCGCGGTCGCGGCCGCCAGGGCCAGCCCGGTGACGATCGTCAGCGTGCGCCGCATGGGCCGACGCTACCCGCCACCGCCCCCGCGCGCGAGTTTTCCGCGGTCACGCCGCGGGATCGAAGAACTTCCCCATCGCCCGGAACTTCTGGTAGCGGGCCTCGACCAGCTCCTCGGGCGTGAGCTTGCACAGCTCGCGCAGGTGGCGCTTGAGCGCGACCCGGATCCGGGCCGCGGTGATCGCGGCGTCGCGGTGGGCGCCGCCCGACGCCTCCGGGATGATCTCGTCGCAGATGCCCAGGTGCACCAGGTCGGGCGCGGTCAGCTTGAGCTGGGTCGCGGCCTCGGGCACCTTGGCCGGGTCGCGCCACAGGATCGACGCGCAGCCCTCGGGCGTGATCACCGAGTAGATCGAGTACTCGAGCATCAGGATGCGATCGGCGACGCCGAGCGCCAGCGCGCCGCCCGAGCCGCCCTCGCCGATCACGACCGCCACGACCGGACAGGTCAGGGTCGACATCACCTGCAACGACTTGGCGATGGCCTCGGCCTGGCCGCGCTCCTCGGCGCCCTTGCCCGGGTACGCGCCGGCGGTGTCGATGAAGCACAGGATCGGCTTGCGGAACCGCGACGCCATGCGCATGAGCCGGGTGGCCTTGCGGTAGCCCTCGGGCCGCGCCATGCCGAAGTTGCGGTGCAGGTTCTCCTTCGTGTTCTTGCCCTTCTGGTGGCCGAGCACCAGCACCTCCCACGCGTCGAACCGGGCCATGCCGCCGACGATGGCCGGGTCGTCGTGGAAGCTGCGGTCGCCGTGCAGCTCGACGAAGTCCTCGGTCAGCAGGCGCACGTAGTCGAGCGTGTACGGCCGCGCCGGGTGGCGGGCCAGCTGCACCTTCTGGTGGGCCGACAGCTCGGCGAAGATCTCCTTCTGGAGCTTGCGCGCCTTCTGCTCGAGCTTGCGGATCTCGGACGAGAAGTCGACGGTCGCGGTCGACAGGCCGCGCAGCTCGGCGATCTTGCGCTCGAGATCGATGATCGGTCGCTCGAACTCGAGGACCTGGCGATCGGACACGAGGGGCTCAGCCATGGCGCGGACCCGTTAGGTATGCCGCCAGGTCGCCGAGGTCAACCCGATCGGCGGCCGTCACCCACTCGACCGCTGTCTGGCTGCGGTACCAGGACAGCTGCCGACGCGCGTACCGGCGGGAGTTCCGCTTCATCAGCTCGATCGCGCGCGACAGGTCGAACCGCCCGGCGAGGTGCTCGTGGAGCTCGGCGTAGCCGATCGCTTGCTGCGACCGCAGCGGCGGCACGTGCCCGGCCGCGCGCAGCTGCGCGACCTCCTCGACGAGGCCGGCCGCGACCATCGCGTCGCACCGGGCGTCGATCGCCGCGTACAGGTCGGCCCGCGGCGGCGCCACCCCGATCAAGCGGTGTGGGTAGCGCGGGGGCACGCGCCGGTGGTCGTGGCGGCGATGGTGCTCGGACAGGGCGACGCCGGTCGTGACGATCACCTCGAGCGCGCGGATCAGCCGCTTGCGATCGTTGGGGTCGATCCGCGCCGCGCTATCCGGGTCGGCCGCGGCCAGGCGCGCCCACAGCGCGCCCGAGCCCGCGGCGGCGACCTCGGCCTCGAGCTCGGCCCGCACCGCTGGCACCGCCGGCGGCCCCGCGAACAGCCCGAACAGGAGCGCGCGCACGTACAGCCCGGTGCCGCCGCACACGATCACCGGGCGGCCGCGGCCGGCGATCTCGGCGATCGCCGCGTCGGCCAGGGCCGCGAACCGGGCCGCGGTCATCTCGGCGTCGGGCCCGATCACGTCGAGCAGGTGGTGCGGCGCGGCGGCGCGCTCGGCGGCGCTGGCCTTGCCGGTGCCGAGATCCATCCCGGCGTAGACCTGCTGCGAGTCGCAGCTCACGATCTCGCCGCCGGCCGCGCGCGCCAGCGCGACCGCCAGCGCGGTCTTGCCGGCGCCGGTCGGCCCGACGATCACCACCAGCCGCGGCGTCGCCAGCGGCGGCGGACCCGCGCCCTCGTCGCTCACCGCCCGAACCGGCGCGCGATCTCGGGCGTGCCGATGCGGAGCAGCACCGGGCGCCCGTGGGGGCAGTGCGCGCGAAAGTCGACGCCGTCCATCTGGCCGAGCAGCGCGGTGACCTCGTCGGGCGACAGCACGTCGCCGGCCCGCACCACCGAGTGGCACGCGACCGTCGCCAGCACCTGATCGAGCCGCTCGCTGACCGCGCGCGAGCCGCCGCGCTCGGCCAGATCGCCGAGGAGCTCGCGCAGCACCGCGGTCGCGTCCTGGCGCAGCCCGGCCGGCACCGCCTTGACCGCGACCGCGGTGCCCCCGAACGGCTCGACGTCGAAGCCGACCCGCGCCAGCACCGCGGCGTGCTCGCCGACCAGCGCGGCCTCGGCCGGCGGCAGCTCGATCACGCTGGGGAACAACATGCGCTGGACCGCGATCTCGTCCTGGTCGGCGCGATCGCGCAGGCGCTGGAACGCGATCCGCTCGTGCGCGGCGTGCTGATCGAGCAGCACCAGCTCGCCGTCCCCCTCGCACACCAGGTACGTGCGATCGAGCTGGCCGAGGTAGCGCAGGTGCGCGAAGTAGCCCGGCGCCGCGGCCGGCTCGCTGGGCGCGGCCGACGCGAGCGCCTCAGCCGGCGGCGCCGCCCCGGACGACGCGGACGAGGGGGACGACGACGGCGGCGGCGGCCGCGGTGCCGGTTGCCAGCGGGGGCCGGCCTCGCGACCGAGCGCCAGCGCGCCCTGCTGGCTGGGCGCGCGCCCGAGCCCCCCGGCGGGGAAGAGCGCGCGCATCGTGTCGTCGGCGTAGCGGCCCGCGAGGTCGTCGGCGCGGCGCGCGCGCGGCCCGGTCCAGCCCGGCGGCGCCGAGCCCGCGATGGCCTGCATCTGCACCGCGGCGCGGCCGGCGCTCTCGCCCAGCCACGGCGCCGCGGCGACGCCGGCCCGGACGCCGTGGCGGACCGCGGCGGTCACGACGCCAGGGTCCGAGAACCGGACCTCGAGCTTCTGCGGGTGGACGTTGACGTCGATGTCCTCGCCGGGCACGTCGACGAACACGATCGCGACCGGGTAGCGCCCGCGCGGCACCAGCTCGCCGTACCCCATCGTCACCGCCTGCAAGAGGCCGCGGTCGCGGACCCAGCGTCGGCCGGCGAACAGGTGGACCCCGCGCGAGGTCGACTGCGCCAGCTCGGGCGCGGCCAGGTACGCGCGCACGGCGACGCCGTGCTCCTGGTGGACCAGCTCGTGCAGCCGATCGCCCAGGCGCGTGCCCAGGACCGCCCGGACCCGGGCCGCGGCCGGCTGCGGCGGCACCTCGAGCGCGGGCCGGCCGTTCTGGTGCAGCCGGAACCCGACCTCGGGGTGGGCCAGCGCCAACCGCATGACGGTCTCGGTGACGTGCGCGGCCTCGGTCGCCTCGCCGCGCAGGAACTTGAGCCGGGCCGGCACGTTCGCCAGCAGCTCGCGCACGATCACTGCGGTGCCGGGCGGCGCGCCAGCGGCCGTGGTGCTGACGATCGCGCCGTTGTCGACCGCGACCGCGATCGCCTCGTCGACGCCGCGCTGGCGCGTGGTCAGGGTCAGCCGCGACACGCTGGCGATCGACGGCAGGGCCTCGCCCCGGAAGCCCATCGTGGTCAGCGTGGTCAGGTCGTCCACCGCGCGCAGCTTCGAGGTCGCGTGCCGGGTCAGCGCCAGCGCGGCGTCGGCGGCGTCCATGCCGACGCCGTCGTCGACCACCCGGATCAGCCGGCGGCCGCCGCCCTCGACGTCGATCGAGATCATCGTCGCGCCGGCGTCGAGCGCGTTCTCGACCAGCTCCTTGACGACCGACGCCGGGCGCTCGACCACCTCGCCGGCGGCGATCTGATCGACCACCTGATCGGGCAGAACGGCGACGCGACCCACGCTCCCGCGTAGCACGACCGGCGCCGCGGCGGAAGCGGGCGCCGACATCCGCGCGCGCCGAATTGCGTCGGCGGCCGCCGTTCTATATGTTCGGGCGATGGCGACCGTCTCCGTCGGCAGCGCCCGCGCGCGCCGGGCTTCCGACCGCGTGGTGGCGGTCACGGGCGCCTGCACCTTCCTCGGCACCGAGCTGATCCGCCGCCTCGAAGAGGACCGCCGGTACGCCAAGGTGCTGGTGCTCGACGTCAAGGCGCCGCCGATCCTGGCCGACGGCACGACCAAGGCCCGGTTCTTCCCGATCGATCTCACCCAGCCGACGATCGACGGCGAGATCGCCACGCTCTTGGCCCGCGAGGACGTCGACACCGTCGTCCACGGGGCGTTCCTGTCGCACCCGACCCACGCCACCGAGTGGGCCCACGAGTTCGAGGACGTCGGCACGATGCACGTGCTCAACGCCTGCGCCGCGGCCGGCCCGGCGCGGGTGGTGATGGTGTCGACGACGATGGCCTACGGGGCCCACCCCCACAACCCCAACTTCCTCGACGAGCGCGCCGAGCTGCGCGGCCACCCCGACTCGCGCTTCATCAACGACAAGGTCCGGGCCGAGAAGCAGGCCGCCCGGTTCGCGCGCGAGCACCCGCACGTGCAGGTCTCGACCCTGCGGTTCGCGCCGATCCTCGGCCCCACGATCAACAACCTGCACACCCGGTTCTTCTCGCGGGTGGCCGCGCCGGTCATGGCCGGGCACGATCCGCTGATGCAGTTCATCCACGAGCAGGACGCCGCCTGGGCGCTCAAGCTCGCGGTCGACTGTGACGCGGTCGGGCCGTACAACATCGTCGGCAAGGGCGTCCTGCCCTACACTACCGTCCTGGCGCTGATGGGGCGGGTGCCGGTGCCGGTGCCGTACCTGCTCGCGCGCCAGGCGGCGAAGGCGCTGTGGGCGACCCAGATCCTGTCCTCGCCGCCGAGCCTGCTCGACTACCTGCTCTACGTGTGCGTCGCCGACGGCGGTCGGGCCCAGCGCGACCTCGGCTTCGCCGCCCGGTTCTCGATCAAGCGCACCATCCTCGACTTCGTCGGGGCCTCGCCCGAGGACGGCGCCACCGACGTCGCCAGCTCGTTCGCCTGATCGCCTGTTCTGTTCGCCTGTTCGCCTGTTCGCCTGTTCGCCTGTTCGCCTGTTCGCCTGTTCGCCTGTTCGCCGGCCCGCACGATCCGCCTGCCCCCTCGACCCATGGCCCTCCCCCCCGACGACACCGACCCCATCGCCGATGACCTCGGCGCCCCCGACGCGTCTCAGGCCCCCGACGGCGACTGGCCGAGCATGCTCGACGACGTCTACGTCGGCGGCGACGCCGCGCTGGCCTCCGGCGACTCGTACGACGCCTACCCCGGGCAGGTCGACGACCTCGACAGCGAGGCGGCCCTGCGCGAGCTCGGCCGCCGCGTCGACGAGGGCCGCACGCCGGTCTACCCGCTCGACGCCCGCCGCCGGCTGCCGCTGCCGGGCCTGTGGCGCCGGTGGCGCGCGTTCGCGATGCGCGGCCGCGCCGACGTGGTCGACGACTTCGGCCGCGATCCCATCGCCACCGCGCGCTGGGAGTGGGTGCTCGACTTCCTGTACTCGCGCTGGTTCCGGACCGAGGTGACCGGCCTCGAGCACGTGCCGGCCCACGGCCGGGCGATCCTGATCGCCAACCACGCCGGCAGCCTCCCCTACGACAGCGCGATGGTCATGCACGCGATCCGGCGCGACCACCCGGCCCGGCGCGACGTGCGGCCGCTGGTCGAGGACGCGGTCTTCCACCTGCCGTGGCTGGGGCCGCTGATGAACCGCATCGGCGGCGTGCGCGCGTGCCCCGAGAACGCCGAGCGCCTGCTCGCGAACGACGAGCTGATCGCGGTGTTCCCCGAGGGCGTCAAGGGCATGAGCAAGCTCTGGCGCGATCGCTACCGCCTGCAGCGGTTCGGGCGCGGCGGCTTCGTCAAGCTGGCGCTCAAGACCGGCGCGCCGATCATCCCGGTCGCGGTGGTCGGCGCCGAGGAGGCGCTGCCGCTCCTGGCCCGGGTGACCTGGTTCGCCAAGTCGGTCGGGATCCCGTACGTGCCGATCACCCCGACGTTCCCGTGGCTGGGCCCGGCCGGGCTCTTGCCGCTGCCGAGCAAGTGGCGCCTCGCGTTCGGTCCGCCGATCGATCTCGCTGGCGAGTACGGCGCGGCCGCCGCCGACGATCGGCTGCTGGTCGGGCGCCTGGCCGAGCAGGTCCGGGGCCAGCTCCAGGCCATGGTCGACGACCTGCGCCGACGCTGAGGGCCGCGGCCGATCCGCCGCCCGGCGCGCGTGCCCAAACATCGGCGCCGGCGGGGCGCCGGGGCCGCGCGCGCGCGCAGGTCCGGCGCCGCGAGCGCCGCGGTCGGTCCGCGGGCGCGCGTGCGCAAAGGTCCCGGCGCCGCCCGGCCCGCCGTGTTATTGTGCCGGCGTTAGGGAGCCGCCATGGACGAGGATGTCGACCCCGTCGCGCAATGGCTCGAGGTCGCGCGCGGCCTCCTGGGCGAAGGCGATGATCAGCGCACGCTCGGCCGCGCCAACCGCGCCGTCAACCAGGCGCTGGCGCTGGCGCCGACCCACGCCGGGGCGTGGCTGGTGAAGTGCCAGATCTCGTCGGCCCGCGGCGACGACGTCGCGGCGCTGGCGGCGGCCGAGGCCGCGCTGGCCCAGGCGCCGTCCTCGCCCGAGGCCCACTACTGGCGCGGCGCGCTCCTCGGCGACATCGGCCACGTCCGCGCCGGCCTGGCGTCGATCGAGCGGGCCTTCGAGCTGGTCGCCGACGTCGACGCCTGGCTCCTCGAGGATCTGTACTTCGAGAAGGCCTCGATGCTCGACGCGCTCGGCGACCGGGCCGCGGCCCAGGCCACCTACGAGGCCGGCCTGCGGCGGTGCCCGACGTCGACGCTCCTGACCGCGGCGCTCGAGCCGACCCGGCCGCGCCGGGCGCCGTCGCTCAAGCTCCTGCGCGGCGGCCTGGTCTAGCCCGGCCGGCCTCGGTCACCGCGGCAGCCGCAGCACGAACTCGACCGGCAGATCCGGGCGCGCGGCGACGCCGATCGAGCCGCCGTGGGCCTCGGCGACCAGCCGGCAGAAGTACAGGCCCAGGGCCCGGCCGCGGCGCGCGCCGGCCGCGCGCTCGGCCCGCCGGAACTCGCGCTCGAACACCCGGGCCCGCTCGTCGTCGGTCAGCGCCGGCCCGGTGTTGCCGACCGCCAGCTCGACCTCGGCGCCGTCGACGCTGGCGCGGATCGCGACCCGCCCGCCGCGCGGCGCGTAGCGGACGGCGTTGTCGAGCAGGCACCCGAGCACGCGCCCGAGCAAGCGCGGATCGACCTCGGCGATCAGGTCGTCGCCGATCGCCTGGGTGATCGTGAGCTGCCGGGCGGCGACGTCGGCCGCGACCGTGGCCAGCGCGCCCTCGACCGCGGCCGCGAGCCGGATCGGCGCGCGCCGCGCGACCACCGCGCCGCGCGCCAGGGCGTCAGCGTCGACGATGTTGCCGACCAGCGCCAGCGCGCGCAGCACCAGCGCGTCGCAGTCGTCGAGGCAGCCGACCGCGATCGGCGGCACCTCGATCGCCCCCAGCTCCTCGCGCACCAGCGCGAGGTTGCCGGCCAGGGCCGCGAGCGGGTTGCGCAGGTCGTGGACCAGCGTCGCGACGAGGTCGGCGTCGGGCGCCGCCCGCGGGCCGCGGTCGGCGTCGGAGCCGTCGGTGGCCACGGGTCAGCCGACCACCTGGTTGCGCCCGCCGGCCTTGGCCGCGTACAGGTTGTCGTCGGCGACCTTGACGAACCCGACCCAGTCGACCGTGTCCGACCCCAGCGTCGCGACCCCGACCGACACGGTCAGCGGGATGTCGGTCTCCTCGAACCTGAACGCGGCGCGCTCGATCAGCCGCCGGACCTTCTCGGCCAGCTGCATCGCGTTGTGGTGGTCGATCTCGGGCAGGACGATCGCGAACTCCTCGCCGCCGTAGCGCGCCAGCACGTCCTCGCGTCGGATCTGGTGCTTGACGATGGTGGCGAGGTGCTTGAGCACGTAGTCGCCGGCGAGGTGGCCGAAGGTGTCGTTGACGAGCTTGAACCGGTCGAGGTCGAACATGATCAGCGACAGGTCGCGGCGGTAGCGCTGGGCCCGGCCGATCTCGCGCTCGAGCGTCTCCTGGAAGAAGCGCTTGTTGTAGATCTGGGTCAGGCCGTCGACGGTCGTGAGCCGGTAGATCTCCTCGTGGTAGGCGTTCTCGATGTTCGAGCCCGACAGGAACTTGAAGATGCACCGACCGACCTTGATGAAGTCGCCGTCGCGCAGCAGGTACTCGTCGATCAGCTCGTCGTTGATGTAGGTGCCGTTGGTCGACCCCATGTCACGCAGCACGACCGAGCCGTTGCTGTTGATGATCTTGCAGTGGTTGCGCGACACCGCCTCTTGATCGATCTGGATGTCGGCCTTGCTCGAGCGGCCGATGATGATCTGCGCGCGGGTCAGGTTGAACTTGCGGCCGAGGTCGAGGCCGTAGATCACGACCAGGCACGCCTCCTTGGCGGCGGGCCGATCGCTGATCTTCGAGATCGCGGTGACGACGGTCTTGTTGCGGCCGGTATCACTCACGGTCGGGGGCCTAGCGTACCCCAAGTCGTCACGGCGCGCCCGCAGCGCGCTCGCGCTCGGCGCACAGGATGCGGTCGTCGGCGACGCGCCGGCACAGGAGCGCGTCCGTGAGCAGGTAGCCGCCGCGCCGGAACTGGTAGGTGTGGATCAGCAACCGGTCCCCGCCGAGGCTCCAGTAGCTGCGCACGTCGGGCCACGCGCCGCCGGTGGCCGGGCCCGGCTCGAGGGCCGCGCCCGCGATCACCCCGGCGAACCGCTCGCACCCGTCGGCCTCGGCCCGCACGAACACGTTCCAGTAGCAGTTGTCGCCCTGGCACAGCCGGCGATCGGCGATGACCGACTCGGGCCGGCCGTCGCCGTCGAGGTCGCGATCGGCGCGCTGGCGATCGGGCTCGGCCGACAGCGCGCCGTCGTGGTCGGGGCGCGCGCACTCGCCGACCTTGACGCTGGGCGTGGGCAAGCGCGTGACCTCGGGCCCGCGCGGCGCCGGGGCGCGACCGCCGCAGGCCGCGACCGCCGCGAGGACGGCGAGCCCGACCCGCGGGTCCGCGCGCTCGGGTCGAGCCATCGCGGCACCGCAGGCCGCGCCGGGGCGCCGGGTCAGGTCCAGGACTGCAAGGGGAGCCATCGGTGCGACAACGTAGCGCAGAACGCTCATTAGTTGCGGGCGCCTGGGCCGATGCGGTAAGCCTTGAGGCTCATGGCACGTCACGTCCGCCGGAACCTGGTCCTGGGCGTCGGGCTCGCGCTCGGCGCGGCGGTGATCGCGCTGGGGCACGATGACGACCGGGTCGCGACCGATCTCGGGCGCCGCGATCTGCCGGCCGCGCCGGTCGCGGTCGCCGCCAGCGTGGCCCCGCCGGCGCCCGCGTCGAAGGTCGTGGCCCCGCCCCGCCCGGTCTTGACCGTCGACACGCCGCCCCCGGGGCCGGCCCCCGACGGCTCGCCCTCGGTCGATCTGGCGCGCATGGAGCTCCACGGCGATCGCTACCTCGCGCCGATGAGCGACGGCCGGTTCGCGGTCCTGACGATCGATCCCAAGATCCAGGAGGTCGCCGAGAAGGTCCTCCGGCGCGCCCGGGCACCTCGCGGCGCCATCGTCGTGACCCACCCCGACGGGCGCATCCTGGCGCTGGCCGGGCGCCGGACCGAGGATCCGACGGGCGCCGGCGACGGCGTCGCCGATCCCCGGGTCGCGCTCGACGCGTGGGCGCCGTCGGCGTCGATCTTCAAGGTGGTGTCGGCGACGGCGCTGGTCGAGGCCGGCGTCGGCCCCCACGATCGCGTGTGCTTCCACGGCGGGCTGCGCTCGGTGGTCGAGTCGAACCTGACCGACTCGCGCGAGGACCGTCGGTGCGAGGACCTCGCCTACGGCGTCGCGCACTCGCAGAACGCGATCATCGCCAAGCTCGTGCACCAGCACGTCACGCCGGCCCGGCTCGCCGACGTCGCGCGCCGGTTCGGGTTCGACCGGCCGATGGCCCTGCCGACCCCGGCCGCGTTCGGCCACGTCGCCGTGCCGACCGAGAAGGGCGTCGAGTTCGCCAGGACCGCCGCCGGCTTCACCAACGTCCGGCTGTCGGCCGTCGGCGGCGCGATGGTCGCCAACACGGTCGCGACCGGCGGCATCGCCGCGGCGCCGCGGATCGTCGCGGCCACGCTCGACGGCGCCACCGAGACCCCGACCGGCGCGCCGCTGGGCCAGCGGGTCCTCGAGGAGACGGTCGCCGACGAGGTCGGCGCGATGATGGCCGAGGCGTGCACCGACGGCAGCGCCGCCAAGGCGTTCAGCGGCCGCGATCGGATCCCGGGCGTCACCGTCGCCGGCAAGACCGGGACGCTCTCGGACACCGAGCCGTTCTACATGCAGTACTCGTGGTTCGTCGGCTTCGCGGGCGCCGGCAAGCCGCAGCTGTCGATCGCCGTGCTGCTCGGGAACCCCGAGCGGTGGCAGATCAAGGCCCACACCGCCGCGCGGATGGTCCTGATCGAAGCGCTGCGCAGCCGCGCTGGATCGTGATCCGCGTCGTGCGCGGCCGGCCGGGGGTGAATGGTATGCTCGGTGGGCCGTCACAGTCTCGTTGGCGCGTCGTCCGTGCGCGCCGATCGTCCGGAGGAATCATGGCTTCGACTCGACTCATCCTCGGCCTGTCGGCCGCGCTGGCCCTCGTGGCCGGCAGCGCCGCGGCCCAGTCCCCGGCCCAGAAGGCCGACACGCTCAACGATCAGGGCAAGGCGCTGATCAAGGCCAAGAAGTACGTCGAGGCGACCGAGAAGTTCCGCGCGGCGATCGTGCTGTCGCCCGAGGGGCGCTTCTACCTCAACCTGTGCATGTCGCTGTACTCCGAGGGCAAGCTGGGCGAGGCCATCACCGCGTGCCGCGCGGTCAAGGATCACGGCGCCTCCGGCGATCAGGTCACGCAGGCCAACAACATCATCGACCAGTTCATCGCGCCCAAGATGCGCGCGGCCGGGCTCGACCCCGACGCGGTCGACGGCGGCACGGGCAACACCGGCAACACCGGCAACCCCGATGGCACCGGCAACACCGGCAACCCCGACGGCACCGGCAACACCGGCAACCCCGACGGCACCGGCACCACCGGCAACCCCGACGGCACCGGCACCACCGGCAACCCCGACGGCACCGGCAACACCGGCAACCCCGATGGCACCGGCACCACCGGCACCACCGGCACCACCGGCAGCAACTTCACCGTCGCGCCGCCGCCGTCGCTGTTCGATCAGGTCGCGGCCAAGCCGACCCACGAGTACACGTGGACGCTGGGCGCGCAGCTGCTCGGGATGCGGACCAACGTCGGCCGCGCCGGCGACTGGGCCAAGGGCACCGCCGGCATCCGGATCCTCGGCGACTACGCGCTGTCGCGGAACCGCCAGTTCGGCGCCCAGGGGCACTTCACGTTCTTCTCGGTCGACGGCACCGACGCCGGGTCGTACGCCGACGAGTCGATCACGTTCCTCGACTTCGGCGCGTCGGTCTACAAGGAGCTGTGCCGGGGCCGGATGTGCGTGAAGCCGCTGGTCGGCGCGCAGATCGGCTTGCTCGCGGTCGATCAGGACAACCAGTTCGCGGTCCTGGGCCTGCGCGGCGAGGTCGGCCTCGAGTACGCGCTCGGCAAGCGCTACGAGAACGTCGTGACCGTGGCGCTCGGCGTCGACGCCTACCTGGCGGCCCAGGAGGGGGACAACGGCGCTGACCCGGCGCTCTACGATCTCGACCGCGCGTCCTCGAACCTGTACTTCGGCCTCGGCTACACCCGGCGCTTCAACACGCCGCTGGGCAGCTCGCCGATGTTCTCGCTGCAGTAGGCGACCGGAACGGACGTCGGGTGGGCGTCGCGGCGCGCGCCGAGCGCTACAGGTCGTCGTCGTCGCTGGGCCGGTCGGCGCCGAGCTCGACCCGGCGATCGGCGTAGTACGTGTTGAGGGCGGGGAAGCTGTCGCCGAGGAACTCGGTGGCGAGCCGGGGCGCGGCCTCGCGCAGGAGCAAGATCTCCATGTCGCGATCGCCGCGCCGCCCCAGCGCCCAGGCCAGGAGCACCAGGTTGGTGCCGAAGCGGCTGCAGCCGAGCGCGACCTTGGCCCAGTCGTAGAGCTCCTCGTCGGCGGGCAGCTCGGTGGGATCGTCGGCGCAGAACGCCAGGACCAGGTCGGTCAGCGCCAGCTCGAGCGCGAAGTAGTCGCCGGTCGGCGCGTTGCCCAGCTCGCCGCGGGCGGTCCGGGCCGCGGGCAGGCGGCCCATCACGGCCAGGAGCTGCGTGCGGTCGAAGGCGCACACCCAGTACATCGCGCGCCGCCGCCGCGGCGTGACCGCGCCCATCGCGCGATCGTAGAGCGCGAGCGCCGCGTCGAACTGCCCGCGCTGCCACTCGAGCTTGCCGCGCAGGTAGGCCAGGAACGGGCGCAGCGGCTCGGCGACGCGCCCGCGCTCGATCGCCTCGACCGCGGCCAGGGCCTCGTCACGGCGGCCGGCCGAGGCCAGCACCAGGGCGCCCCGGGCGCGGCGCCAGGTCCGGCTCTGCCGCCACATCACCGCGGCGAACACGCTCCCGGCGATGACGCCGAAGATGGGGCCCGACGCGACCGCCATCGCCGCCACGCCGATGCCGGCCACGCCGCCGACCGCCGCCCAGGCCACCGCCTGCTGGCGGCGCATCGCCGGCGCGCCCATGACCTGGCCCTGATCGTCGAGCAGGAGCACCTCGCCGGGCTTGGCGTCGGCCAGCGATCGCGAGACCCGCCACGGCGGTGCGTCGGTCGCGAGCACCAGCGCGGTGTCGGTCTTGCTCGTCACGTCTCCAATTCTAGCGGATGTGGCGCCAGGCGCAGCGCCCCACGGCGCCGCTTGACGCGGGCCTCGACGACCTGGGCGCCGCCACGGCTGGCGATCGGCCCTAGCAGCCGGCCGACGTGCCACGGCCGGTGAGCCCGGGTCGCCCGAGCGCCGCCGGCCAGCTCGCCGTTGTGCTGGCGCAAGCGTCGCCCCACGTCGGTTGTGATGCCGACATAGGTGCGGCCGCGGCCAGAGACCAGGACGTACACGAACCACACGCCGCGGCAATTTTGCACCATCGCGCGACGAGGCGCGCGGTCGAGATCTGCTACGGTCCCGGCGTCGAACCGCCGCGGTGCGGCATCCGACCAACACACGATCGAGGGAGTACCTGCATGTCCGGAAAGACTGCCAAACTCACCCTTCCCGACGGCGCGGAGCACACGCTGCCCGTCGTCATCGGCTCCGAAGCGGAACCGGCGGTGGATATCCGCGCCCTCCGCCAGCAAACCGGGTACGTCACCCTCGACAGCGGGTACATGAACACCGGCGCGACCACGAGCGCCATCACCTACCTCGACGGCGAGAAGGGCATCCTGCGCTACCGCGGCTACCCGATCGAGGAGCTGGCCGAGAAGTCGACCTTCGTCGAGACCGCCTACCTCCTCATCAACGGCCAGCTGCCGACCACGAAGGAGCTCGAGGACTTCTCGGTCAAGCTGACGCGCCACTCGATGATCCACGAGGGCATGCGCCACTTCTTCGAGGGCTTCCCGCCGGGCAGCCACCCGATGGCGGTGCTGTCGGCGATGGTCACCTCGCTGTCGGCGTACTACCCCGACTGCCTCGACCGCACCGCGCCGATGGACCTGCACCTGACCCGCATCCTGTCGAAGGTGCGGACCATCGCGGCGTTCTCGTACAAGAAGACGATCGGCCAGCCGATCATGTACCCGCGCAACGCGCTGTCGTACTGCGCGAACTTCCTGCACATGATGTTCGCGGTGCCGGCCGAGCCGTACGAGCCCGACCCGATCATCGTCAAGGCGCTCAACCAGCTGCTGATCCTCCACGCCGACCACGAGCAGAACTGCTCGACCTCGACGGTCCGCATGGTCGGCAGCTCCGACGCCAACGTCTACGCCGCGGTCGCCGCCGGAATATTGGCGTTGTGGGGCCCGCTCCACGGCGGCGCCAACCAGGCGGTCATCGAGATGCTCGAGACCATCCGGGACCCGAACGGGCCGTTCCAGGGCGACTACAAGAAGTTCATCGCGGAGGTGAAGGACAAGAAGTCCAACCAGCGCCTGATGGGCTTCGGTCACCGCGTCTACAAGAACTACGACCCGCGCGCCAAGATCCTCAAGAAGATGACCGACGAGGTGCTCAACCACCTCGGCGTCGACGACCCGATGCTCGACATGGCCAAGGGCCTCGAGGAGGTCGCGCTGTCGGACGACTACTTCATCGGCAAGAAGCTCTACCCGAACGTCGACTTCTACTCGGGCATCCTCTACCGCGCGATCGGCATCCCGACGCCGATGTTCACCGTGATGTTCGCGCTCGGCCGCATCCCCGGCTGGCTCGCGCACTGGAAGGAGATGGTCGACGATCCGGGCACCAAGATCGGCCGCCCGCGCCAGATCTACACCGGCGAGACCGTCCGCAACTTCGTGCCGATCGACAAGCGCTGAGCCGCCCGGCGGCGCGTCCGCCCCCGCGGCCATCGAGCCTCCAGCGCCCCTGGAGGCTCGACCCATTTTTGGTCGCGCACACGCTGAACATCGATCCGGCCCACACCGCGGGGCTGTTCGCCACCTGCGCGGCGCCGGCGTCGTCGTAGGACGGTTGGGCCCGGCGAGCGGCTTGCGCACCGACGGCCGGCACGGCATGGTCCCCGCCATGCTGGCGACGGCTCAGGCCACCTCCACCGCGACCACCGAGGGCATCGAAGTCACGGTGCGCTCGCGCTACCTGCCCGAGCAGTCGGCGCCGGATCATCACCGCTACGTGTTCGCGTACACCGTCGCGATCGCCAACCGCGGCGCGGTCCCCGCCCAGCTCCGCACCCGCCACTGGGTGATCACCGACGGGCGCGGCGGGATCGAGGAGGTGCGCGGCGACGGCGTGGTCGGCGAGCAGCCGCGGCTCGAGCCGGGCGAGCAGTTCCAGTACACGTCGGGCTGCGTGCTCAAGACGCCGATCGGCACGATGCACGGCACCTACCAGATGGTGCGCGACGACGGCGACGGGTTCGACGCCGAGATCGCGGCGTTCTCGCTGGTGGCGCCGACCCGTTCGGCCGCCGTCATGAACTGATCGCGGGTCGAACGACAGGCGCTCGCGCGCGACGCGGCGCCGGCCGCCGGCGTTGAACTGCTCGGCGAGGACCTTCATCTCGCTGGCGATCGCGGCGCCCCAGACGGTGGTCCAGCCCGGCTCCGACTCCGGTTCCGGCTCCGACTCCGGAGCCGGCTCCGGCTCCGGCTCCGGCTCCGGCTCCGGCTCCGGCTCCGGCTCCGGCTCCGGCTCCGGTTCCGGCTCCGATCCCGAGTCCGATCCCGGACTCCGATCCCGAGTCCGATCCCGACTCCGATCCCGGAGTCCGATCCCGACTCCGATCCCGACTCCGATCCCGGTTTCCGATCCCGAGTCCGATCCCGAGTCCGATCCCGAGTCCGATCCCGAGTCCGATCCCGAGTCCGATCCCGGCCCTAGTACGGGTGGTGGTGGCCGTACGGGCCGTCGAGGTGCGGGTGCGGGTGCGGGTGATGGTGGTGCGGGCTGCTGCCGTGGGGATGGCTGCCGTGCGGGTGCTCGTGGCTCTTGTGCTTGGGCGCGGGCGGCGTGGTCGCCGCCGGCTTGTGGGTCGGCTCGACCCGCCAGGTGCGCTTGCGAGCCTTGGGCGACGACGACGACGAGCACGCCGCGAGGGCGAGCACCATCATCGAGATCAGCACGCGAGCCTTCACTTCTTCTTCGAGTCTGCCATGCGGCGCTTGAGCGCGGCCAGCTCATCGTCGACCGACACCGACGCCGCGCGCGACGCGCCCGCGGCCTTGCGCCGCAGGTCGGCGAGGGGATCGACCGGCGGCGCGGCCGGGCGTTGCCGCGGGGGCGGTGGCGGCGGCGCGGTCCCGACGTTGGCGGCGGCGGCGCGCGCGGCGACCGCCGCGGCGTCGAGCGCGGCCAGCTCCTGATCGAGCGCCGCCAGCTCGCTGAGCAGCCGGTGCATGCCGGTGCGCTCGCGCTCGGCCCGAGCGGTGTCGCCGCTGGCGATCGCGGCGTCGGCGGTGCGGCGGGCGGCCTCGACCGACCGCACCAGCTCGGCCTTGCGCGCGGTGGCCTCGGCGCGCACGGCGTCGACGTCGGCGATCGGCGGCGGCGGTGGCGGCGGCGGCGCGCTGTCCCCGCCGAGATCCTCGAGCTCGCCGGGCATCGCCGCGGCCCGGGCGGCGGCCGTGGCCGCGGTCGTCGTCGAGCGCAGCCGCTCGTGAGTCGCGGCGCGGGCCTCGGCCCGGCCCTCCTCGATCACCGCGCGCTTGTCGACGCCGACCGCCCAGATCACCTCGGCCACGGCGAGCGCGCCGTCGGGCCGCGGCGCCAGCCCCGGCGCGGCCAGCGCGGCCTCGATCGCCGACGACACGAGCAGCGTGCCCTTGGCGCCGACGCCGGCGCCGCGCAGCTCGAGCGCGCGGGCCAGGCTCTCGGCGTTGGCGACGCCGTCGTCGACCAGGGCCACCAGCCGCGCGCCGACCAGCGCCGCCCGCGCCAGCGCCCGCGTCGACGGCCGGGCCACGATCACGTCGCCGACGCGCCAGGTCCGGGCGGCGTCGGCGGTGCTGCCGAACAGCTTGGCGCGCAGGCCCAAGACCGGCACCTGCCGCCGCAGCACGGCGGCCGCCTCGACGTCGCCCGCGGCGTCGAACAGGAACGTCAGGCCCTCGCTGACGTCGGCCAGGGACAGCTGCAGCGCCAGCGCCCCGGTGGCCTCGGCCCCGAGGCCGGCCACCTCGACGACGACGGCGCGCGTGGCCAGGCCGAAGCGCTGGGCCAGGCCTGCGCGGCCCTCGGCGCCGGCCTCGGCGAACGCGCGCTCGCCGATCGCGCCGACCACGAGCACGCGATCGCCCTCGACGCCGCCGTCGGCCAGCGCCACCGCCGCGTGATCGTCGATCGCGCACACGCGATCGGCGTTGGTCTCGCCCCAGCCCCGGGCCGGCTCGAGCTCGCCGACCACGCCGACCACCGGCGCCGGGTTGGCCACCGCGTCGCGGGCCAAGGTCAGCGCGGCGGTCGCCAGCGGATCGAACGCGACCGCGACGTCGGGCGGGTTGGAGTCCATCTCCTTGCGCAGCCGGCGCTCGGCGCTCTCGCCGAGGAGCGCGCGCCGGAACCGATCGGGCAGCCAGTGGCCGCCGACCGCGCCGAGATCGATCGCGCGCACGCGCATGCCCGCCGCCTCGCACGCCGCCAGCACCGGCACCACGATCGCCGGGTCCGCCGCCGACGAGGTCACGATGAGCACGTGCGGAGCGCTCACGTTGCCACCCGGTTGGGCGGCACGCGCCCGGCCAGGACGTCAGCGACCGCGGAGATACAGAGCTCGGCCATGCGCACGCGTGCCGTAGTCGTAGCGGATCCCAGGTGCGGCGCCAAGACGGTCCGCGGCGCCGCGCGCAGCCGCGGGTCGATCGCCGGCTCGGCCGCGAACACGTCCAGGCCGGCGCCGCCCAGGCGCCCGGCGACGAGCGCGTCGGCCAGCGCGGCCTCGTCGACGCAGCCGCCGCGCGCGGTGTTGATCAGCAGCGCGCCCGGCCGCATCCGCGCCAGCGCCGCGGCGTCGATCAGCCCCCGGGTGGCCGGCGTCAACGGGCAGTGCAGCGACACGACGTCGGCGCAGGCGTAGAGCTCGTCGAGGTCGACCCAGCGCACGCCGTCGGCGTCGGCGCCGCGCCGCCCGGGCCGGCTGTCGGCCGCCACCACCGCCATCCCGAACCCGCGCGCGCGCCGCGCCACGGCCCGACCGATGCGCCCCAGGCCGATCAGCCCGAGCGTGCGGCCGCCCAGCTCGGTGCCGAGCAAGAAGTCCGGCGACCAGCCCGTCCACTGCTCGGCGCGCACCAGCCGCTCGCCCTCCCCCAGCCGGCGCGCGGTGGCCAGGATCAGCGCCCAGGTGAAGTCGGCCGTGGCCTCGGTCAGGACGTCGGGCGTGTTGGTCACGACCACGCCGGCCGCCGCGGCCGCCGCGACGTCGACGTTGTCGTAGCCGACCGCGTAGTTCGCGACGACCCGCAGGCGCGGGGCCGCCGCCAGGACCTCGCGGTCGATCCGATCGCCGAGCAGGCACACCAGCGCCTCGGCGTCTGCCACCTCGGCCAGCCAGCGCGCCCGCGGCCAGGCCTCGTCCGCGGGCTCGCGCAGCGCGTGCTCGGCGATCCAGCCGCGCCAGGACGGCGCGCCCTCCGGCAGCCGCGAGGTCATCACGATGCGCGCCACGCCCTCGGGGATGCCGCGAGTGGCCCGGCGCCGCAAGGGTCGACACCGCGGATCGCACCCAGAAAAGGCGATTGACAACTACACTGTCCCACCTTAGCTTCCGCCCGCTTCTCCAGGCGCTCTCGCCCGGGGGGAGGAGCACTGGACGATCTATGGAACCGCGGACCAATCCCAAACCCGCCGGCTCGGTGCCGGTCACTGCGTGGTACGCTGATCCGGTGGCGAGCGCCGAGACCGGGCCGACCCCGGAGATCGACGGCGATCTCTTCGGCGACGGCGAAGAGGAGCTGACCCAGGCGATCCCGGCGGTCTACGACCTCCGCAGCCGCTTCACCGGGCGCAAGGACGCCCTGACCGCGCTCGAGCGGCTGTTCACGGCGACGATCGCCGAGCGGACCCTCGGCTTCGCCGTGGTGATCGGCCAGCCCGGCATCGGCAAGAGCCGGCTGGTCAGCGAGCTGGCGCGGGTCGCGCGCGCGAAGGTGCCCGACGTGCGCGTGCTGGTCGGCGCCGCCGAGGACGGCGCCGGTCCGTTCCACGCGGTCGCGCGGCTGCTCGCGCAGCGGTTCGGCATCGCCCCCGGCACGATGATCGTCGAGGCCCGCGAGCGGGTCATCGCCGGCGTCGCCGACATCCTGCAGCCGGCCCGGGTCACCGAGGTCGCGCACCTGCTGGCGCACATGATGCGGGTGCCGTTCGACGACAGCCCGGTCGTGACGCCGCTGCTCGAGTCGCCGCAGCAGCTCGAGACCCGCACGTTCCTGGCCCTGCGCCGCTTCCTCGCCGCCGACGCCGAGCGCCGGCCGCTGGTGCTGGTGCTCGAGAACCTCGAGCTGTGCGGCGCCGAGACGATCAACCTCGTGAACTACCTCGCCGCCGGCCTGCAGTCCGAGCCGGTGCTGATGCTCACGACCGCGCAAGCGTCGCTGTACGATCTCCACCCGGGCTTCGGCGCCGGCGAGTTCGCGCCCGAGCGCATCGATCTGGGCGCGCTCGGCGCCGCCGACTCCGACGATCTCCTGCGCGAGCTGCTCCGGCCGCTCGGCGCGGTGCCGGATCGCCTGCTGGCCCACGCGCGCTCGCTCGGCGGCTCGCCGCGGGCCTTGCAAGAGCTGGTGCGCCTGCTGCTCGAGTGCGAGTGCATCGCGCGCGGCCCCGGCGCGAGCTGGCGGCTCGACGCCGTGCGCCTGGCCGAGACCCAGCTGCCGCGCACGTACGAGCAGCTGGTGATGGCGCGGCTCGCGGTCATGGCGCCGGTCCACCGGCGCGTGCTCGAGATGGCCGCGACCGTCGGCGAGGTCTGCTGGATGGACGCGGTGCTCGCGCTCGAGCGCGGCGAGACCCTGCGCATCGACGACCCCGACGGCCCCACCCTCGCCCAGATCGCGTCGTCGGGCGATCACTCGCGCACCACGGTCGCCGCGGCGTTGACCAAGCTGGTCGAGCACGAGTGGCTGCTCGAGTCGGATCCGCCGACGATGTCGGGCGAGCGCGAGCTGCGGTTCGCGTACCCGATCCTCCACCAGCTGGTCAGCGGCGGCGTCGACGACGCCCGCCGCCGCCAGTACCACCGGCTGGCCGCGCAGTGGCTCGAGCTGCGGCCCGAGGGCCGCGGCCCGGCGGCGCAGGAGCACGTCGCGCGGCACCTCGAGCAGGCCGGCGAGCTGCGCGAGGCCGCCGGCCGCTACCGCCGCGCCGCCGAGGCCGCCCGCGGCGCCTACGACAACGATCGCGCGATCCGCCTCTACGATCGCGCGCTGGTGTGCGTCGGCGACACCGACCACGCGGCGCGCATCCACCTCTGGCACGACCTCGGGTCGGTCTACGAGCACATCGGCGACTTCGAGGCGGCGCTGGGCGCGTTCGAGCGCATGCTGCGGCTGTCGTGGGTCGGCGCGTCGAAGGCCAAGGCCGCGGTCGCGTTCAACAAGATGGGCCGGGTCTGGCGCCGCAAGGGCGACCTCAAGCTCAGCCTCGAGTACCTCGAGCGCGGCGCCGAGCTGTTCCGCGCCGCCGGCGACGCCCGCGGCATCGCCGGCTCGCTCGACGACGTCGGCAAGGCGCTCAACCTCCTGGGCCGCTACGACGAGGCGTTCGCCAAGATCACCGAGGCCCTGGTCCGCCGCGGCAAGGGCGGCGACAAGCGCTCGATCGCCGCGTCGCTGTCGAACCTCGGCGTCGTGCAGCAGGCCCGCGGTGAGCACGAGGCCGCGTTCAACTGCCACCGCGAGGCGCTCGAGCTGCGCCGCGCCGCCGGCGATCGCTGGGGCGCGGTGGTGTCGCTCAACAACCTCGCGGTGCTCCACTACACGCTCGGCGATCACGCCGACGCGCGCGCCGGCTGGACCGAGGCGCTGGCCGAGGCCGAGGCCATCGGCTCGCTGCCGATGGCGGCGATGGTGCTCACCAACCTGGGCGAGGTCGCGATCGAGGAGAACAAGCTCGAGGAGGCGCGCAGCCGACTCGAGGACGCGCTCGAGATCGTCGAGGATCTCGAGGACCTCCAGCTCGAGAGCGAGTGCTGCCGCAACCTGGCCGTGCTCGAGAACCAGCTCGGCGCGATCGGCAAGGCCCGGGACTTCGCCGAGCGCGCGCTGGCCGTCGCCACCACCGCCGGGCTCAAGGAGCTCGAGGGCCAGGCCCTGCTGACCATCGGCCTGGTCCTGTCGACCAGCCTGTACGACGCCGAGCGCACGGAGATCATGGACGCGCCCGGCGAGCCGCCCGCGGAGGCCTACTTCCGGCGCGGGCTCGCGGTGCTGCGCGGCATCGGCCACGACGGCGCAACCGCGCGCGGCCTCGAGCTCTACGGCCGCTACAAGATCGAGAACGGCGAGCCCGACGCCGGCAAGGATCTGCTGCGCGAGGCGCTCGCGATCTACGCGCGGCTCGGCATGCGCCGCGGCGAGAAGGTCCAGCAGCAGCTTCAGGGTGTCTGAGCGGCGGAGCCGGACGCGGAGCCGGAGCCGCACGCGGAGCCGGAGCCGGACGCGGAGCCGGAGCCGCACGCGGAGCCGGAGCCGGACGCGGAGCCGGAGCCGGACGCGGAGCCGGACGCGGAACCGGAACCGGACCCGGCGCGGAGCCGGACGCGGACCGGAGCCGGACGCGGAGCCGGACGCGGAGCCGGAGCCGGACGCGGAGCCGGAGCCGCACGCGGAGCCGGAGCCGGACGCGGAGCCGGAGCCGGACGCGGAGCCGGAGCCGGACGCGGAGCCGGAGCCGGAGCCGGAGCCGGAGCCGGACGCGGAGCCGGAGCCGGACGCGGAGCCGGAGCCGGACGCGGAGCCGGAGCCGGACGCGGAGCCGGACGCGGAGCCGGACGCGGAGCCGGAGCCGGACGCGGAGCCGGAGCCGGAGCCGGACGCGGAGCCGGACGCGGAGCCGGACGCGGAGCCGGAGCCGGAGCCGGAACCGGACGCGGATCCGGAAGAACCGGAACCAGACGTGGATCCAGAGCCGGAGCCAGACGTGGATCCGGCGCCGGCGCCTCCCCCGCCGCTCACACCCTCTGCGCTACTCGCCGCGGTACGTGAACCGCAGCTCGTAGTCGCACAGGTGGAACACGTCGCCCTCGTCGATGCGCTTGTTGTCGATGCGCATGCCCTTGTAGTCGATGCCGTTGGTCGACCCGAGGTCCTTGATATAGAACGTGCCGTTACGGCGGATCACCGCGGCGTGCTTGCGCGAGATGTTGCCGTCCTTGATCGCCAGGTCGCTGGTCTTGGACCCGCGGCCGATGATGAACTGGTCCTTGGCGACCGGGTAGCGCTGGCCGTTGAACATCAGGAACAGCGTCGAGCCGGCCGGGCTCATCATCGGGGGCGGCGCCGGCGCGGGCGCCGGCGCGGGCGCCGGCTGGGCGGCGGCGCCGTAGTTCGACGTCGGTCCCGGTCGGCCGCCGTGCGGCATCCCGCCGCCGCCCATGTGGCCGGCCGGGGTCGGCGGCGCCGGGCGGCGCGGGCTCGACGCGGTCGGGGGCTGGGCCATCGGCCCCGGCGGCTGGGTCCCGGGCTGGGGGCGTCGGCTCGGCGGCCCCGCGGGCGCCATCGGCTGCTGACCGCTCGACGACGCGCCGGGCGCGCCCTGGGCCGGGTAGTTCTTCGAGCGGGCGTAGTACCGCATCGACTCGTTGATCAAGTAGTCGATCGAGCAGTCGAAGTCGTTCGCCATCTGCTCGAACGTCTCCCACAGGACGTCGCGGCAGTAGAAGTGGCGCATCGTCTTCTTGCTCTGGTCCATCCGCGCGAAGCTCCTGCGTGACTTGATCGACAACCGCTCGATCGGGCTGCCCCCCCCGGGAGGGCAAAAAAACAATACTACTTGTCCGCGCCGGGCGCTCTATTTCGACGCGCCTTTAGCGCAGCGTCGCGGCGAGCTCGGTCGCGCGCTGGCCCAGGGTCGGTAGCGGCTTCTGCTCCTTCTTGGGGAGGTCCGACTGGTCGCCCCAGTAGCCCAGCAGCTTGGCCTTGTCACCGCCCAGCGCCGCGATCCGCTCGACCTCGGCCTTGCCGCCCAGGCTCGCCAGCGCCTCGATCCCGATCCATCGCGCGACCCAGTTCGAGCTGGTCGTCAGCGCCTGCGCCGCCGCGATCAGGCCGTCGCGATCCCCGAGCTGGGCCAGGGGCGTCACCACCGCGCCCATCAGGATCTCCTTCTGGTAGCCGTCGCGGGTCGACAGCGAGCCGGCGACCTCGGTCAACGCCTTGGCGCCACCGCACCGGATGGCGTTATTTGCGCCGACCCAGCGGAACCGCGGATCGCGGTGGGCCTGGTTGACCATCGCCAGCAGCGGGTCGAGGCAGCCCGGCAGCCCGGCGGCGCGGATCAGCTCGACCGCGTCGTTCGCGATCCGGGCCGACTGGTTGTCGTCGCGCGCGATCGCGCCCAGGCGATCGAGGCTGGTCGCCAGCGCCGCCGGCGCCCCCACCGGGAACAGCCCCGCCGGATCGATGTAGACCTGGTAGAGCGCGTTGATCGCGCGCTCGGTCAGGGTCGAGTCGCCCCGGTCCATCACGGCGATCTCGACCACCAGCTTGACCGCGTCGGGCGAGCCCGACGCCGCCAGCCCCAGCAGCAGCTGATCGCCGATCTTGGGGCGGCGCCCGTCCTTGTCGGGCGCGGCGATGACCCGGTTCGCGACCGCGATCAAGCGCTCGCCGGCCTTGGGCCCGAGCGCCCGCATGATCGCCGCGCCGCGGAAGCGCCCGGTGGCCGCGCGGCCCTCGTAGTAGCCGCCGGTCAGCCAGTCGGTCAGGTAGCCGTCGATGACCGCCCGGGTCTCGTCGTCGGCCAGCGGCCGCAGCTCGAACAAGGCGTCCTTGCCGATCTCCTGGAGCGAGGTCGGCTGCGCCATCTCGCCCTCGATCCGCGCGATCGCCCACAGCCGCGGCGCCAGCTTGGCCAGCACCTGATCGCGCCGGGCCGGCGCCATCGCGTCGAACATCGCCTTGGCGTCCTGATCGTTGCCGCGCTTGTACAGGTTCTCGGCCGCGTGGGCCGACAGATCCGGATCGATCGAGCCGTTCTTCATCGTCGACTTCAGCTTGCTCAGCCCCTTCTTCGAGGTGAGCCACTTGTCGATGCTGGCGTGGTTGGTCTTCTCGCACGCCGCGCCCAGCGTCAGGGCCAGGACGACGAAGATGATCGCGACGGACTTCGGCACGGGCGTCAGCATACCAGGCAGAGACGGTGCTACCGTGCCGCGGTGCGCCGATCGCCCTGCACTGCCGTCGCGGTCGTCGCGGCCCTGGCGTCCGCGGCGGGCCCGGTCCGCGCGTCGCCGGCCGACGATCCCGCCACCGACGGCGCGGTGTTCGCCGGCGTCACCGGCGCCGATCCGGCCAACGCCACGACCAACCCGGCGGCGCTCTTGCGGCTGGTGCCGGGCGTGCATGTGTTCACGATCGCGACCGGCAGCTACGAGCGCGTCAAGGTCGATCAGCGGACGATCGATCCGGACACCGGCGCCGTCGGCGCGGGGCCCAGCCTCACCGACGCGGTCTTCGGCGGCGGCGTCACCGCCGGGTTCGCGGTCGCGTCGCCGCGGCGCATGGTCGCGGTGCTGGCGTCGGTGCGCCCGCCCGACGAGACCATCGACGACCCGGCGGTCGGCTACCACACCCGCGGCAGCCGCACGCGGCGGATCGACTGGGCGACCCTGGCCGGCGGCTTCAGCATCACCAGCCGCCTGTACCTCGGCCTGGCCGGCACGCTCGCCGATCGTCACCACGTGCTCGCGTTCGCGCGCGACACCGCGCTCGACGCCGGCCGCGATCCGACCCGAGGCCTCGGCAGCGACTGCGGCGGCGCCCCGTGCGGGCTCGGCGACCCGGCGGCGCGGGAGCTGTGGCGCATCGACGTCGAGCCCTCGTCGCTGCCGACCACCGACAACCTCATGTACACGGTCGGCGTCCTGGCGAAGCTGCCCGGCGGCATCTGGCTGGGGCTGGCGGCCGAGCGCCCGTGGCAGCTCGGCCGCTTCACGATGACCGGCGACGTGACGATCGTGCGGGCCCCGCGCGACGGCGGCGGCACGCTCCGCGGCGACGCGGTCGTGTACCAGCACCTGCCTGAGGTCATCCGGTTCGGCGGGCGCGGCCCGCTCACGCGCACCTGGGAGGTCACCGGCGAGCTGCGGTGGCGCCGCCTGGCCCGGGTCGATCCGGTCGACGTGCGCGTCTTCGGCGCCGATCTCGCGGGCACCGACGTGCCCGAGCTGACGCTGCGGCCGTCGGGCCTCACCGACGCGGTCGCGATCCAGGCCGGCGTCGAGCAGCTCGATCGCGGTCAGACCTGGCGGGCCGGCGCCCGGCTCGGCCTCGACACCGGCGCGGTCAGCGCCGATCACCTGTCGCCGCGGGCGCCGTGGGGCCGCCAGGTCACCGCCGCCGCGGGCCTGCAGGTCCGGCTCGCGCGGTGGACGCTGCAGCTCGGGTACCGCGTCGATCTGCAGCTGCCGACCTCGACCGGCGCCAGCGCGTTCGATCCGCTCGACCGGATCGCGTGCGCCGAGGCCGACTACGACTACGACCTGCCGGCGTGCGCGACCGTGCGCGCCGGCTACGGCACGACCACCGCCGCCGGCGACTACAGCCGCCAGACCCACACGCTCCGGCTCGCGCTCGGGTTCGTGCTGCCGTGATCGTGATCTACGGCGCCAGCGGGGCCATCGGTCACCGCATCGCCGCGGCGCTGGTCGATCGCGGCGCCGAGGTCCGGCTCGCCGGGCGCGATCGCGTGCGGCTGCTCGGCGTCGCCGACGAGCTGGGGCTGGTGCCGGCCGACGTGTGCGCGGCGCCGATCCACGATCCGGCGGCGCTGGCGCGGGCGTTCGCCGACGCGACCTGCGTCGTCAGCGCGGCCGGGCCCTACGGTCGGGTCGGCGCCGCGGTCGCGGCCGCGGCGCTGGCGGCCGACGCCCACTACCTCGATCTCGCGATCGAGCCCGGGTTCGTGCGGACGCTCTACGAGGAGCACGAGTCCGAGGCCCGCCGCCGCGCGCGGTGCGTCGTCAGCGGCCTCGGCACGCTCGGCGCGCTCGGCGACTGGGCCGCCGACGCCGCCGCCGGCGCGCTGCCGGCGGCGCCCGACGACGACGCGCCCCTCGACGAGATCGAGATCGCGTACGCGTTCGACGGCGCGCGGTTCGCCACCGGCATGGCCCGGTCGCTGGTAGCGACGCTGGCGGGGCCGGCGCTGGCGTGGCGGCGCGGCCGCTGGGATCAGATCGACCCCACCAGCCGCGGCCGCACGATCGATTTCGGCGAGCTGGGGGCACGCCGCGCCCGCGCGCTGGCGACGACCGAGGCCGTGACCGTGCCGCGGCGGTGGGCGGTCCGGCAGCTCGACACGTTCGTCGCGCCGACCGGCGCGCCCTGGCTCGATCGCGCGATCGGCGCCGCGGCGCCGCTCTTGCGCTGGCTGCCGGGCGCGGCCGCGACCGTCGAGGCGCTGATCGATCCCGGGCGCGCGCCCGCCGACGCCGCCGACGCCGCGGCGCGGTTCGCCGTGGTCGCGCGGGCCCGGCGCGGCGACGCCCAGGCGACGGTCGCGGTGAGCGGCGCCGACGTCTACGCGACCTCGGCCGCGATCGTCAGCCGGCTCGCCCACGCGCTCGCGACCGGCGCGCTCGATGGCGGCGGCGTGCTGACGCCCAGCCAGCTGCTCGCCGGCGAGCGCGCGCTCGGCGCCACGCCCGATCTCGTGATCACCCGCGTCGGGCCGTGACGCGCGCGCGCCGCTCGATTCTCGCGCGCGGGCGATGCGAACCTGCCGGACCCTGGTAGAACCGTGCGATGGCATCGGTTCCGGCTGGCGTGACCCTCGAGGCCGAAGGCACGATCGGCCGGCTCGCGGTGCGCCGCTGGCGGCTCGGCAACGGCCTCGGCGTGGTGTGCGCGGTCGACCCGAGCGCGCCGATCGTGTCGTACCAGACCTGGTTCCGCGTCGGCTCGCGCCACGAGGAGCCCGGCAAGACCGGCCTCGCGCACCTGTTCGAGCACCTGATGTTCAGCCAGACCGAGCGGCTCGGGCCCGGCGAGTTCGACCGCGTGGTCGAGGCCACCGGCGGCGAGTCGAACGCCGCCACCTGGGTCGACTGGACCCACTACCGGCTGAGCCTCCCGGCCCACGAGCTGCCGCTGGCGATCGAGCTCGAGAGCGATCGCATGCACCGGCTGGTGCTCGAGCCCGCGACGATCGAGCCCGAGCGCGACGTCGTCACCAACGAGCGCCGCGAGCGGGTCGAGGACGACGTCGACGGCTGGCTCGACGAGCAGCTGATGGCCACCGCCTTCGACGTCCACCCGTACCGCTGGCCGACGATCGGCTGGATGGCCGACATCCGCGCGGTCACCGTCGATGACATCCGCGCGTTCTACCGGACCTGGTACGCGCCCAACAACGCCACCCTGGTCGTGGTCGGCGCCGTCGACGAGCACGACCTCCTGACCCGGATCGAGGCCGCCTACGGCCAGCTCGCGCCGGCCGCGCTGCCGCCAGCGCGCGAGGTCGTCGAGCCGCCGCCGACCGAGGCGCGCCAGAAGATCGCGCCGCGACCGATCGCCAGCGATCGCGTGCTCCTGGGCTGGCGCGCGGTTGGCCAGGCCCACCCCGACTGGGCGCCGCTCGAGCTGACGACGACGCTGCTGGCCGGCAGCCCGTCGGCGCGGCTGCACCGCCGGCTGGTGATCGAGCGCGAGCTGGTCTCGACCGTCGACATCCAGCTGACGCCGTTCCGCGATCCATCGCTGTACCGGGTCGCGATGACCTGCACCCGCGGGCACCGCGCCGCCGAGGCGATCGCCGAGCTCGACCTGGTCCTGGCCGAGGTCGCGGCCGAGGGCGTCACCGCCGCCGAGCTGGCCAAGGCGAAGAACCTCACCGAGACCGACTTCTGGGCCCAGCTGGTCGACGCCGACGGCAAGGCCGAGGCCCTCGGCCACCACGAGACCGCGCTCGGTGACTTCCGGTCGCTGGCCGAGCTCGGCGAGCGCCTGGCGGCGGTCACGCTCGACGACGTGACCCGCGTGATCCGGACGTACCTGGTGCCGACCGCCCGCACGGTCGTGATCGCGGAGCCCGACGGCGACGGCGACGACGACGGCGACGGCGACGACGACGGCGACGGTGACGACGACCTCGGCGACGACGACGATCGCGGCGATGACGACGACGGCCACGACGACGATGGCGGTGCCGCGTGATCGACGCCATCGCCGGCACCCGGGTCGTGACCGCCGCCGCCAGCGACGCGCCGCTGGTCTGGATCGACGTCGCGATCGCGGGCGGCGCCTCGGCCGATCCGGTCGGCCTCGAGGGCCTGCACCGCCACGCCGCGCTCCTGGCCCGGCGCGGCGCCGGCGCGCGCGATCGCGCGGCCTTCGACGACGCCCTCGACAGCCTCGGCGCCGCGATCGAGGTCTCGATCGGGCGCGACGCGGTGACGCTGTCGGCGCTGTGCCTGACCCGCAACCTCGAGCCGGTCGTCGCGCTGATGGCCGACGTGCTGGCCGCGCCGCGGTTCGCCGACGACGAGCACGCGCGCCTGATGCGCGAGACCCCGCAGGTGCTCGACGAGGTCCGCGACGACGACGGCGCGCTCGCGACCCGCTGGTTCGATCACGAGGTCTGTCCCGGCCACCCCTACGCCCGGACCGCGCTCGGCACCGAGGCGTCGCTGGCCGCGCTCGGTCGCGCCGCGGCCCAGGCGCTGTGGCGGCGCGAGGTGGTCGCGGCCAACCTGATCATCGGCATCGCCGGCGACGTCGATGGCGTCACCGCCCAGCGCATCGCGGCCCAGCTGGTCGCCGGGCTGCCGGCCCAGCCGGCGCCGACGCCGATCGCGTTCACCGCCGGCACCGGCGGCCGGGAGCCGCGCCTGATCGTCGTCGACAAGGCCGATCGCACCCAGGCCCAGCTGCGCTTCGGCCACCTCGGCCCGCGGTTCGGCGACGACGACACCGCGGCGATGCTCGCGCTCGAGACCGGCTTCGGCGGCATGTTCTCCGCCCGGCTCATGCAAGAGATCCGCGTCAAGCGCGGCTGGAGCTACGGCGCCGGCTGCGCGCTGCGGCGCTCGCGTCAGCCGCACTGGTTCGAGCTGTGGATGGCCACCGGGATCGACGTCGCCGGCCCGGCCTGCCGCCTCACCCACGATCTGTTCGCGGCCCTGGCCGAGGACGGCCTGACCGAGGCCGAGCTCGCCCTCGCGCGCTCGTACCTGGTCGGCTCGCTGCCGTTCCACCTCGCGACCGCGCGCCAGCGCATGCAGCTCGCGATGCGCGACGCGCTGTTCGGCCTGCCGGTCGGCTACACCGCCGAGCTGCCGGCCCGGGTCGCGCAGCTCTCGGTCGACGAGGTCCGCGCCGCCGCCCGTCGCCACCTGCACCCCGAGCGCCTGGTCACGGTCGCCGTCACGACCGCCGCGACCGCCCGCGCGGGCCTGGTCGCCGCGGCCATCGGCGCGCCGCGCGAGGTCGAGTTCGACGCGTACTGAGATCGCCGGCCCCACGGCCGGGCCCGCCCGCGATACGATGGGGGCCATGGCCCGAACGCCGCTGGTCCTGACCGCTGCAGTGATCGCCCTCGCGCTGACCGGCGCGTGCAAGAAGAAGGACAAGCCGCAGCCCCCCGCGGATCCGTGGGCCGCCGGCTCGGCCAGCTCGGCCGGCTCGGCCGGCTCGACCGCGGCCCCCGGCGATCTCACCGCCAAGCCCAAGGGCGCCGACACCGCGCCGCCGCCCATGGCGTCGAGCTTCGGCGCGGCCGCCGGCGACAAGCTGGCCAAGCTCACCGCCCCGGCGCCCGCCCCCGACGCCGCCGCGCCGTCCCCCGTCGCCGCGCTGGCCGCGCCGATCGACCCGGCCGGCATCACCAAGGACGGGCTGCCGACCCTGGCCGTGCGCGGCTTCGCCGGGGTCCAGCAGACCGGGTTTCGCGTGGCGTACGCGCCGTCGAAGAACCCCACCCACGAGCAGTTCCGCCAGGTGCTCTCGCACAACCACATCTTCGAGGCCGTCGCCGAGGGCCTCAACAAGACCGTCCGGCTGCCGCGCACGATCGACATCCAGCTCGTCGACTGCGGCGCGATCAACGCCTACTACGATCCCAACAACGGCCGCATCATCGTCTGCTACGAGCTGCTCAGCTACTTCGTCGACGTGTTCAAGCCCACCGCGCAGAACGACGACCAGCTCGGCCAGGCGGTCATCGGCGCGACGATCTTCAGCTTCTATCACGAGAGCGGCCACGCGCTGATCCACCAGCTCGACCTGCCCGCGGTCGGGCGCGAGGAGGACGCGGTCGATCAGCTCGCGACGTTGATCCTGATGGCCGCCGGCGACGACGGCGTCGGCATGGCGCTGTCGGGCGCGTACTGGTTCCAGCTGCAGCAGAAGTCCGGCAACGAGACGCCGTTCTGGGACGAGCACGCGTTCGAGGGCCAGCGCTTCTACAACATCATGTGCCTGATCTACGGCTCCGATCCGAAGAAGTACGCCGGGTTCGTGGCGTCGGGCAACCTGCCCGAGGCCCGCGCCCAGCGCTGCCAGGAGGAGTACGGCAAGACCCAGCGCAGCTGGGAGAAGCTCCTGCAGCCGCACCTGACCAACGACGCCGCCGAGGAGATCGACTACACGCCGTCGGTGCCGGTGGCCGAGACCACGCCCGACACGCAGGTCCCCACCGTCCCGACCGCCGACGACGGCGACGACGACGGCGCCGACGACCCGATCGCGGCGCCGCCCGCGCGCGGCGGCCACGCGATCACCTGCGAGCGGGTCGCCGAGAAGGCGGTCGAGCTGATCGCCACCGAGGCCGAGCAACAGCTCGGCGAGCTCTCGGCCGAGGCGCAGACGCAGGCCATCGACGAGATCAAGGCCAACCTCCCGGCGTTCCTCGAGCAGTTCCTGGCCCAGTGCGCCAAGGAGGACTGGCCGGACAAGGACCGCCAGTGCGTGCTCGACGCGCGCACGCTCGATCAGGCCTCGCGCTGCGGCACCTGACCTTCAGCGGGTTCGCCGCCGAACCCAGGCAGGTGCAGGGGCCTCCGGCGACCGCGGTCTCGCCCGGATCAGGCCGGCACCTGCGCTACGCCCTGACGAGCGCCCTCGGTGCGCATATATATGCGCCCATGCATGGGCCTATCGAAGGCCGATCAAAGACCGGCCACAGCCGCGTCTGACGAGGCCTACTCGCCGTCGGTCGGGGCGATGTCGTCGGCCGGGACCACCTCGTCGGTGTTCGGCCGCGCGACGATCTCGACGCCGCGCTGGTGGGCCGGCAGCGCCGCGCGCTCGGCCGGGGTCAGCAACGCCGCGTCGAGCTGGCCCAGCCGCTCGATCTCGGCGAGGGCGTTGAAGCCGCCGACGAAGTGACCGCGCAGGTACACGTACGGCACGGTGTGCTGCTTGGTCTCGCTCGACAGGCGCACCTGCAGCGCCTCGTGCTCGGGCTGCTCGATGTCGACGAAGTCGTAGTCGACCTTGTACTTCTCGAGCACGGTCATCGCGCGGCCGGTCCACGGGCAGCTGCTCTTGCCGTAGATCTGGGCCTTGATGTCGGGGTCGCCGAGCGCGTCGGACTTGACCGGCGGCGGCGTGGTCGCCGCCACGGCGATCGCCTGGGCCACCGGGGCCGGCACCGGCCGCGCGGCCGCCGGGGCGCCGCCGAACCGGGCCTTCAGCTTGGCCAGGCGGGGATCGTGGGTCCAGCGGTCCTGGAGGTAGTCGCGCAGGTCGCCCCCCAGCTCGTCGGCGCGATCGATCGCGGTGAGGACCGAGGTCTTGACCTTGGCGGCGAGGTCCTTGGGCAGCTTCAGCGACGACAGTGGCGAGGGCATCGGACCGGCACCATAGTGGGGGCTCCGCCGACGGGCAAGCGGATCCCGTCGGTCGCGCCCGCCGTGGCGCGCGGGCCCTCCGGCGTCAGGCCGGCGGTAGTGGCGCCGGCCGCGGGATCAGCCGCACCGGGTTGCCCTCGACGTCCGCGCACTCGCAGCAGGCCGCGCCGGCCCACGACCAGGGGGCCTTGGCTGACCGCCGGCGTCGAGCACGGCCACGATCAGCCGAAGACCTTGCGGACCAGCTCGCCGGTGCTCGCCAGGTTGATCAGCTCGATCCGGCCGCCGACGCAGTCGCCGGCGATGAACACCACCGGCAGCCGGTAGCCGGCGCTGTCGCGGCGGACCGCGGCCTGGCCCGCGGGGTCCTCCTCGAGGCTCATCTCCCGGTACGGGATCTTGTGGGCGTCGAGGATCTCGGTGAGGCGCGGCACGTCGCGCCGCTGCTTGTCGAGGAAGTACACGATCACCGGCGCCGCCTCCCGGGCCCCGGTCGACGGCGCGGGCGCCGCGGCGGCCGCTGGCCCCGACGGCGCGGTCGCGCTGGCCGCGGTGTAGCCGGCGGCGAACGCGCGGCGATCGGCCAGCTCCTCCGGCGACGCCAGCGGTCGCCCCAGCCGATCGTTCAACCGGCGCGCGGACTCGGAACCAGACAGCGCTCGCCAGCCGGCGGCGCGCACGCGATCGAGGACGCTCATCGGGCGGTTGTAGCTCAACCCGGCCCCGCCGCCATCGCTCCGACGTGGCGATCGAGGAACGCCAGGGTCGCCGCCAGCACCGCGGCGGGCGCCTCGAGCTGGGGGTAGTGCCCGACCCCGGGCAGCTCGACGACGTCGGGCCGCGGCACCAGCGCGCGGTAGCGCTCGACCATGTGCGCGCCCGAGATCGGGTCGGCCAGGCCGTCGATGACCCGCACCGGGATCGACGCGTCCACCAGCGCGCCGACCCAGCGCGCGCGGTGGCGCCGGCGCTCGGCGATGTACCCGAGCAGGCGCGGCATCGCCGCCTTGCCGCCGGCCCGGGCCGCCAGGGTCCACATCGCGTCGAGCTCGGCCTCGGTCGGGGGCGCCGCGCCGGCGATCGCGCGCATGCTGCGGTCGAAGGTCCGGCGCGACGACAGCGGCGCCAGGAGCGGCCCCAGCGGCGACGCCAGCAGCCGCTGGATCGGCCGGGCCCGGTGGGTCTCAGGGAACAGGCCGCCGTTGAGCAGGACCAGCGCCTGCACCGCCAGCGCCGGCGCCCCGCCCCGCCCGCGCGCGAGCAGCTCCTGGGCGACCGTGTCGCCGTAGTCGTGGGCCAGCACCGCCGCCCGGTCGACCCCGGCCCAGGCCGCGACCGCCTCGACCAGATCGGCCTGGTCGGCGATCCGGTAGCGCTGCCGCGGCTTGGCCGACAGCCCGAGCCCCAGCAGGTCGCACGCGATCAGGCGGTAGCGGGCCGCCAGCCCGGCCCACAGCGGCCACCAGTCCCACGACCCGGTCGGGAAGCCGTGGATCAGCACCAGCGGCGGCGCGGTGGCCGCGCCGTCGACCCGCGCGAACACGTCGTGGTCCCGCCAGCGCACGTAGGTGCCCAGGGCTCGCCACTGCTCGACCGTGGGCATCGCGGGCTGGCTCATCGCGGCATCGTAACGCAGCGCGGCCACGCCCCCTGGCGGCCTTCGCGACAACTGGACGCGTGCGCGCTACGTGACCTCGTCGACCTCCGCCTGCATCGAGTCCTGGCGGCCTTCGCGACAACTGGACGCGTGCGCGCGGCCGCGACGATGCCTAGGTTGAGCGTGCGCCCGCGAGCGCGTCGCCCGTGATCGCTGCCTGGAGGCCCCCATGTCCGAACGCCCTCGTCGCCCTGTGATCGTCGTCGCCGTCGACCTGTCCGAGTACTCCGACGCGGTCCTCACCCACGCCTTCGATCAGGCCGCCCGCATGGAGCGCCCCGCCGTCCACATCCTGGCGGTCGTGTCCGACGAGCACGGGCTGTGGCACCGCCCGACCGAGGCCGAGCTCAGCGAGCGCGAGGATCACACCAAGGCCGCGCTGGTGGTGCTGGCCCGGCGCGTGCTCGACGACGCGGTGCCCGCCGTCACCCGCGAGCACTGGAACGTGCGCCTCCACGTGCGCCGGGGCCACCCCGACGAGCAGATCGTCGAGCTGACCGAGCAGGTCATGGCCGATCTCCTGGTCATCGGCCGCTACGGCCACTCGCGCCGCCGGCTCGGCTCGATCGCCGACCGGGTGCTGGCCCAGGCCGAGTGCCCGGTCCTGGTCGTGTCGGCCATCCGCGAGCACAGCGCGACCGACCGCCAGTGCCCGGACTGCGTCGTGGTGCGCGCCGACAGCAGCGGCGAGGAGTGGTTCTGCCCCGCGCACCACGGCGGCCGCGCCAGCTCGACCGTCGTGCGGCTCGGCAGCAACTTCGCCCGCGGCGGCTGGTGACCGCCGGGTAGGCCCGCGCGTCGGCGGGGCGATCGTCCAGGCTCGTCCGGTGGGAGCGCTACATGCAGTCGACCGGGTCGCCCGGCCCCCACACGGCCGTGGTCGGCGCGCCGCCGGTCGCGAACGCGGCGATCACCGCGCCGAACGTCCGCGGTGAGCCCGCCGCGACCACGGTGACGCCGAACGTGGCCGCGTTGTTCGACAGGGTCTCGTGCTTGTCGCAGGGCGGCCCGAACACCGCGGGCGTCCGCGCGAACGGCTCCTCGGGCGTCGACGCCGGCAGCGCCAGCAGGTCGGCCCGCACCAGCTCGGCGAACAGCGCCAGCGACATCAGGCCCCGGCCCGGCACCGTGAACATCGCGTCGATCAGGTTGCTCGAGATCAGGTCGTCCTTGAGGCCCATGCGGACCACGAACGGCGAGGTGAGGTGGTCGCGCACGACGTGCCCCTCGTCGTTGCAGCGCCAGGCCGTGCTCGGATCGTTGGCGGCGTGCCAGGTCGCGCAGCTGACGTCGGGCTGGCGCCCCTGCAACGCGCCGGTGTCGGCGGTCATCGCCGCCTCGTAGGTGCAGGCGCCGGTCGCCGCGCACACGGTCGAGGTCGACCAGTCGAGCGCGGCCAGGTCGGGCTTGAAGATCGAGTCGATGATCGCCAGGTACGCCAGCGGGCAGGTCGCGCCGGTGCAGGCGGTGTTGTGGGCCCGCAGGTAGTCGCGCACGCGGTCGGCGTTGTGGATCACGCCGGTGCCGCCGGCCGACGCGCCCGCCAGCACGACCGCGTCGGCGTCATCGAGATCTGGCAGCTCGACGCTGCCGCCGCCGAGGGTGTACGGCGGCGGCGCGGCGCCGTCTCGGCGCATCGTCGCCAGCACCGCGTCGAGGATCCGGGCGCCGGCGAACGCGATCCGGAAGCGCACCGGCGCGCCGCTGATCGGGTGGTGGCCGTCGACGTCGACCGCGCCGGCGGTGCCGCCCCAGCCGTCGCTCGAGCAGTACCGGATGAACACCTGGTTCCCGTCGCCGAGCGGGTTGGGCTCGCCCAGCGCGCCGCCGCGGGCCATGACGCCGTCGCCGCCGATGCCCATCGCGGGCGACAGGGTCGCGGTCATCTGGGTCATGCCGAAGTTGGTGTCGACCGAGCACCACCGCGCTGCGCACGCGTCGGGGCTCCCGCAGCCGCCGCCGCCCTGGAGCTGGATCACCCAGCGGTTGCGCGCCGCGGCCGTCGCCGCCGGCCGCACGTAGAAGAACGCGCGGGTGCCGTCGTTGCAGCGGGCCTCGGGGAACGCCACCGGGTCGAGGTCGACCCGCTGGAGTTCGACGCCCGGAGCCAGCCCGCCGGCCGCCGCCGGCCTGCCGCAGTCGAGCACGTCGCCGATCCACGGCGTCGCCGCCGCGTCGACCACGTCGGCATCGACCGGGGCTTCAGCGTCGACGCCCCCGTCGACAGCCGGGGCATCGGCGACGCCACCGCAGGCGACCACGGACAGGAGCAGGCTCGGCATGAGGCGCATGGGACGATCCTGAGCAAGGTCGATGCCCGCGTAACGTCGAGAGATCCTGAGGTGACCGGGACGTCGAGGTCCCGGCCGGAGACGATCGGGACGATCAGGTCCGCGCCGGGACCTCGAGGCCGCGGACCACCGCCGGCCGGGCCAGGAACGCCTGCAGCACGCGGTCGACGTGCGCGAAGTCGGCGTACCCGACCAGATCGCCAGCCTGGTAGAAGCCGACCAGCGCCCGCACCCACGGCCAGATCGCGATGTCGGCGATCGTGAACTCGTCGCCCATGATCCAGGCGCGGTCGCCGAGGTGCTGGTCGAGGACGCCGAGCAGTCGCCGCGACTCGCCGACGTAGCGATCGCGCGGCCGCTTGTCCTCGTAGTCCTTGCCCGCGAACTTGTGGAAGAAGCCGAGCTGCCCGAACATCGGCCCGACGCCGCCCATCTGGAACATCAACCACTGGATCGTCTGGTAGCGCGCCGCGGGATCCTTGGGGACCAGCTGCCCGGTCTTGTCGGCGATGTAGATCAGGATCGCGCCCGACTCGAACAGCGCCAGCGGCTGCCCGCCCGGCCCGGCGGGATCGAGGATGGCCGGGATCTTGTTGTTGGGGTTGAGCGACAGGAACTCCGCGGACATCTGGTCGTTGGTGTCGAAGCGCACCAGGTGCGGCTCGTACGCGAGGCCGGTCTCCTCGAGGGCGATCGACACCTTCACGCCGTTGGGCGTCGGCAGCGAGTAGAGCTGGAGCCGGTCAGGGTGCTGCGCCGGCCACTTCTTGGTGATGGGAAAGTCGGAGAGCGAGGTCATCGCGCCGACTGTGCCACGCCTTCACCGCGGCGCGCGGCGCGCACCGGCTGCCCGATCGGTCGGGTCATGGCCTCGAGATCCGGAACCTGGAGGCGGCGCCGACGCCGGCGCCGCGGCGGGTGCCGAATGCAGGTGCCGCGCCGCATGGCACCTCGACGTCCCACGCTGCGGCGCGCCCCGGCAGACGCACGTGACCTGAGGGTCCCGGCAGAGTTCAGCGGTGCGCGCGATCACCGCGTGTTGCGGACTGGCCCGGGACCTGCTGAAGCCCCACGCATGACGCGTGCGTCGCGACGATCCAGTACGCCGACGTGGCGCTGAACGCGCGGGTCATCAACACCACCGCGATCCCCTGAGCGCGAGCGCCGCATCCGGAACCGGAACCGGAACCGGAACCGGAACCGGAACCGGAACCGGAACCCGGCACGGGCGCCCTGCGAGGCCCAGCCCCTCACCCGCCCCGTCGGTCGGTCTCAGTTGATGACGTTGAGCGCCTTGCGGCCAGCCGGGATGGCGGGGCGCGCCTCGATCGAGCCGTCGTCGACCTCGGGCGCCACGGTGACGATCGAGGTCTTCTTGGTGGTCTTGGCCGCGGCCTTGCGGGCGACCGCCAGGACGTGGTCGTGGGCCGCGTGCTCGGCCTTGCTGTGGGCGCGGGTCACGACCTCGATGGCCTTGTTCTTCCAGTACGCCAGCTTGCTGCGCTTGGCGCCGACCTCGTAGACCAGGTCCGCGGTCGTCGAGCCCGACTTGTGCGGGCTCTTGTGGAACGCGTGGTTGAGCTCGGGGTGCCGGGCGAGGTAGGCGCGGACCTCGTCCATGGTCATGCCGACGTCGGCGAGGGCCCGGTCGACCTCCTTCTGCGCCGCCTGCTTGGCCTTGAACAGCTGCATCTGCACGCGCGAGTACACGTTCACGGCGCCGTCGCCGTTGGTCTCGATCGGCAGGAAGATCGCCTGCGGGTACAGCTCGGTGATGAACGACTGGATGCCGTCGGACACCGACGAGCTCGGCATGCACCCGAACGGCTTGACCGACAGGGTCATGTTGACCTTCGAGTACGCCACGTTCTGGATCAGCTTGCCGACCTCCATGTGGCCCTCGCCGCCGCGGAGGTTGTTGTCGTAGAACGCGTGCGAGATCTCGGCGATCGCGTCCATGTCCGACAGGTGGTGATCGTGGAGGCCCAGGCCGGCCGCGATCGTCTGGAACATGCCGCGCAGGACCTTCTCGCCGGCCCACAGCGACACCATGCGCTTGCGCACGTCGACGCCCTCGAGCGAGAACTTCGAGCCGCCCTCGGCGTCCTTCTTCTTGTCGGTGCCGCGCAGGACCGCGCGGTGCTTGGTGTCGTACCGACCCTGCCAGACCATGTAGAGCAGCCAGGCGGTGACGATCTGGATGTCGACCTCGGCGCCCTCGCCCTCGAGGAAGCGCTGGAGGCCGTAGTTGCCGTCGCCCTCGGTGGTCATCGCCCAGAACTCGCCGATGATGCCGACCTTGGGCTTGACCTTGGTGCGGTCGACCTTGACCGCGCCGATGATCCGGCGCGACTGGTAGAGCGCCTTGAGCAGCGAGGTGTTGCCGGCGAAGGCGGCGGCGATCAGGCCCTTGGCCCGCTCGAGCGCGCGGTCGGTGGCCCCGGCCTCGACCTCGTAGGGGCGGACCCGGTAGCCCAGCACGTTGAGCGCGTCGCCGATCAGCACGGCGCGGATGACGCCCCAGAAGAACTGCGGGTCCATCTTCAGGCCGATCTCGTCGCCGGTCGCCTGCTTGAGGCCGCCGGTCTGCTGGAACAGCAGCACGCGGAAGCCGTCGAAGCCGGAGTCGCGCAGGGCCTTGCGGTACTCGGTGACGTAGGTGCCGAAGCGGCACGGGCCGCAGGCGCCGGCCGTGATGAAGACGTGGTTCTTGACGATGTCCTCGGTCTTCATGCCCTGCTCGCGCAGGCCGTCGAGGTACTTCACCAGGTTGCCGACCGTGAAGTAGGTCGGGTTGCACTGGCCACGGTTGCCGTACTCGCGCCCGTACTGCAGGGCGTCGTTGTCGGGCGTGTCCATCGCCATGACCTTGTAGCCGATGCCGCGCAGCGCCGACTGGATGAACAGGTCGTGGGCCATCGTCAGGCCGCTCACCAGGATCGTCGTGTGGGCGCGCTGGGCCGCGGTGAACTCGCGCGGCACCTCGTCGATCCACATCTTCGCGTGCTGGGTCGGCAGGCCGAGCCGGACCCGCTCCTCCGACTCGAACTTGGCCAGCTCGGCCTCGATGGCGTCGATCGAGAGGCCGTCGACGTTGGTGCCGTTGTTTCCGGGGGCGGTCGGGGCGTTTGGCGGGGGTGGGCTGCGGTGGTGGCCGATCGTGGGTGGGGCCCCGACCGGGCGGCCGGGCGGGGAGGGTTGCACCTGCGGGGAGGGGTTGGCGACAGACCCTCAACGAAGGACCGCGAGCTGCGGCGCCCGCTTGCCGCTGCCCTTGGGCGAGGACGCGGCCAGCAGGTCGCGCAGCACGGCCAGCTGGGTCTCGACGGTGGTGTCGGTCTTGCCGATGCCGGCGAGCTGCTGCTGGAGCCGCTCGAGCAGCTCGACCCGCTTGCGCGCGACGCCGAGCTCGAGTTCCTTCTGCTTCTCGCCCTGATCCTCGAGCTTCTCGCGCAGGAGCATCAGCGTGTGGGCGTAGGTCTTGACGCGGATCTTGATCGAGCCCGACGGCTTGTTGGCGTCGATGTCGTGCAGCGCCGAGTAGGCCTTGCCGGCCGAGGCGATGATCGAGTCGATCAGGCCGTAGGTCGGGGCGTCGTGGCCGCACTTGAACGACGACAGGTCCATGACCGCGACGTTGGGGTGGCGCGACGCGAACTTCGCGGCCCACACCTTCTGGACCGAGTTGACCGAGTAGTTCTCGGGCCAGACGTCGGACACGTCGCGCGGGTCGTCGATGTGCCCGAGCTTGAGGTCCTGGGCGAAGATCGGATCGAGGTACGCGCGGTTCTTCGGGATCGACCGCATCGACAGGATCGGGTAGCCGAGCGCCTGGAACTCCTCGAGCACGGCGTGGTTCATGCCCGGGTCGTTGTGGTAGGGGCGGCCGATCATCAGCAGGGCCACGCGGTTCTCGGCGGTGACCTGGTCGAGCATCTCCTTGCCCTTGACCTCCATCTGCCGGTCGAACTCGTCGAGGGCCGCGAACGCCTGGTCGATGGCCCAGTCGTTCTCGTCCTCGGTGATGCCCAGGAGCGGCCCCCACTCGGCGAACATCTGCTTCTTGCACATCAGCCGCTCGTTGAGCGTCACCGCGGTGTCGAGGTAGCTGATGCCGCGCTCGGCGAAGAAGTCGGTCTCCTTGGTGAACGCCGCGCGGATGACCTTGGGCGTGCCTGACACGACCGGGCACGACGCCGTGTCCATCGTGTTGACGTTGTACGTCGGCACGTGGGTCATCGCCGGGAAGAAGACGTAGTTGAGCGGCTTCTTCTCGTGGTGCTTGAAGAGCAGGTTGTGGATGTGCGCCTGGCACACCTTCGACGGGTAGCAGGGGTCGACCGAGCCGTACTTGCAGCCGGCCTGCCACAGCTCCTCGCTGGTCTCGTCCGAGAAGACGACGTTGCGCGAGTCGACGCCGATCGACTCGAAGTACGCGCGCCAGAACGGGCCGGTCGACCACAGGTTGAGCACCCGCGGGATGCCGATGCGCGCGTCCTTGCGCTTGGCCGCGACCTCGGCGCTCGAGCGCTCGAACGGCCGGACGACGTCCTTGCGCAGCACCCGCCCGGTCAGCGTGCGCTTGACCGAGACGTCGGCCTTGGGCGAGCCGGCGGCCGGCATCGGCGCCGGCGTGTAGAAGCTCTTGAACGCCAGCTTGGCCTCGTAGTCGACCAGGTTGGGGAACTTCTTCATCCGGCCCTGCCGCTCCTTGTTGAGCGTCTTGAGCGCGTCGAGGTTCTCGACCGTGCCCTTCTCGCACGAGAAGCCCGAGATGTAGCGGGCCTTGTTGCCGTCGAGGGTCGCGGTGTCGATGAACGTGCGCGAGCAGTTGTTCGGGCAGAAGTTGCAGCGCGTGGTCTCGTCGTTGGTCGACGTGTAGTGGATGTCGATCGCCTGATCGAGGCCGACGAACGTGGTCTTGCCGCGGCGCTTGGTGACGCGCAGCGCCTCGAACGCGGCGCCGATCGCGCCGGCCTCGCCGCAGTGCGGGTGCAGGTAGACCTCGGCGTTGGGGACCCGCTTCTCGATGTAGTCGACCTGGGCCTTGAGCGCGGCCAGGTTCTTCTGGGTGCCGCCCTGCAGCACGAACACCTTGCCCAGCTCGGCCATGCGCGGGATCTGGACGACGTACTGCCAGACGTTCTTGGGCAGCACCAGCGCCAGCCCGGCGAGCAGCTCCTCGCGCGAGTAGCCCTCCTTCTGGAAGTTGACGCGGTCGGAGTCGAGGAAGACCGCGCAGCCGTAGCTGAACTTGGGCGCCAGCCGGGCCTGGAACGCGACCTCGGCGTACTGCTTGACCGGCAGGCCGAACTGGTCGGCCATCGCCTGGAGCAGCATGCCGTTGCCGGCCGAGCAGCTGTTGCTCAGGCGGAAGTTCTTGACGTCCCCGTTCTGCATGAACATCACCTTGATGTCCTGGCCGCCGATGTCGCAGATGACGTCGACGTTGGGGAACCAGCGCTTGGCGCTCATCATGTGGGCGACGGTCTCGACGATGTTGGCGTCGGCGCCCAGCGACTTCTCGAGCACGTCGCCGGCGTAGCCGGTGACGCCGAAGCCGGTGACCTCGATCGTGGCGCCCTGATCGGCCGCCCACTGCCGCATCTCCGCGAACATCTCGCGCATGTCGGCGATCGGGTTGCCCTTCGAGAGGATGTAGACCTTCTTGAGGATGTTCTCGTGCTCGTCGATGAGCACGCACTTGCTCGAGGTCGAGCCGCCGTCGAGGCCGATCACGCCGCGGTAGATCTTGCCGGCCTCGAGCTGCGCGTCCTCGTAGTGCGGGGTCTGGTACTTGTCCTCGAACGTCAGCCGCTGGGCGTCCTGCTCGACCAGGCCGGGGCCGGCCGACTCGCCGAGCTTGGCCTTGCGCCCGTGGTTGATGAACTCCTTGAGCGGGTCGACGCCGCGGAACACGCCGATGTTGGCGGGCTCGTGGATGCCGAACAGGACCGCGCCGTAGGCGGCGTACAGGTCGGCGTTCTTGGGCACGAAGATCAGCTCTTCGATCGGCACGGTCTTGTCGTACTCGTAGCCGCGCTCGGCCCACGACTCCGGGATGCGCAGGCGCCAGCACTGCTGCAGGAACGGCAGGTACGTGTTGGGGCCGCCGAGGAGCAGCACCTTGGCCTTGAGCGTGTTGCCGCGGGTGAGCACGGCCAGGTTCTGGCTGACGATCGCGTCGGCCAGCGAGTTCATGATCTCGTTGCGCGGGATGCCGCTCTTGACCAGGTTGACGATGTCGGTCTCGGCGAACACGCCGCACTTGGCGGCGACGTGGTGGAGCTTGCTCGGGTCGAACTGCAGGCCGGGCACGTCCTCCTTCGGCATGCCGACCTTGAGGACGCACTTGTCGATCGTGGCGCCGGTGCCCGACGCGCACTTGTCGTTCATCGAGGTCTGGGCGGTCTGATCGCCCGTCTCCTCGTTCTTCTTGAACATGATGATCTTGGCGTCCTGGCCGCCGAGCTCGATCACGCTGCCGACGTCGGGGTGGAGCTTCTCCACCGCCATCGTCACGGCGTTGACCTCCTGCACGAACTTGGCGCCGACGTGCGCCGCGATCGGCCCGCCGCCCGAGCCGGTGATGAACAGCCGGAAGTCGGTGTCCTTCACCGTCGGGAACGCCTCCTTGATCAGCGTCAGCATCTCGAGCGTCTTCTCGGGCTGACGGGTCTCGTGGCGCTCGTACTTGCTCCACAGGATCTCGAGGGTCTCGGGGTGGACGACGCACAGCTTCACGGTGGTGGAGCCGACGTCGACGCCGATGATGAGCTTCTGGGGAGTGGTCATGAGGTTCCTTGCTGCGTACGACCGGACTGACGGGTCAGTCTAGTCCCTGAACTGACGCGTCAGTCTATCCATGGACTGACACGTCAGTCTAGTGAAAATCGCAAGCGAGATCGCGACCTTCTCGGTCCGACCAGGTGCTACCTGACGGTGGCAGTGAACTCGGTTCCGGTGCGTACGATTCTACGCAGCGGCGACGCTTGCCTTGCCAGCATTCTCGAGCAGTTGGCGGCACCTCACCGCCGCGGGTGGCGCTGCGGCTCGAGGACCACGATCACGACCTGCAACGGCGAGCTCGCGCGCCGCGGATCGGATCCCTACTTGCGCAGCACGCCGCGCAGCGCGACGTCGACCAGCTCGCGGGTGACCTCGCCGATCCGGCCCTCGACCTCGTCGGCGTGCGTGATGCAGTACTCGACGATGCCGCGCACCAGGCCGAGCAGCGCCGCGGCGGTGCGCTCGGGCGGGCACGGCCGCAGGATGCCGAGCGCGGCCCCCTGCCCCAGCGAGCGCGCGATCACCGTGCGGATCTCGTCGTAGAACCCCTGCAGCCGCGCCGCGGCCTCAGCGTCGGGCGTCCAGGTCGAGCTGAGCAGCACGACCGCGAGCGGGCGGTCGGCGACGATGAACTCGAGCACCCGGGCGATGCCGTCGAGCAGCTGGACCTCGGGCGGCGGCGCGCTCGCGGCGGTGTCGACGTGGACGATCCGCGTGCGCAGCTCGGCCATGGCCTCGTCGAGCAGCGCGCCGAAGACGGCCTCCTTGCTCTCGAAGTAGAGGTAGAACGTGCCGCGGGCGATCTCGGCGCGGTCGATGATCGCGCCGATCGACGCCCCGTGGTAGCCGGCGTCGGCGAAGACCACCTTGGCGGCGTCGAGGATCTGCCGCCGGCGCTCGGCCCGGGCGACCGAGGCGCGATCCTCGTCGAGCGGCGGCCGGGCCACGGTCAGCCGCCCTTCCGCGACTGGAACGCGACGATCGCCCGCTCGAGCTGGGTCCGCACCGCCTTGAGCGCCAGCTTGCCGGCGATGATCTCGCCCTCCTCGGCGTGGCGCGCGATCTCGGCCTCGAGCGCGCGCGCGAACGGCGCGTGGTCGGCGTACAGGTTGATCTCGTCGTAGACGCCGTGGGAGAGGCGGGTGAAGTTGGCGGAGCCGATGTCGACCCAGCGGTGATCGATCACGACCGCCTTGGAGTGGACCATCCGCGGCAGCACCACGATCCGCAGGTGATCGGGGCCGCCGGTCAGGCGCCGCAGGGTCTCGCAGGTCGAGCGGTTCGAGTTGCCGAGCACGTCGGCGCGGGCCGCGGTGACCAGCGTGACCGCGACCCCGCGCTCGATCGCGCGGACCAGCGCGCGGGTGAAGCGGACGTCGCCGAGGTAGGCCATCTCGACGGTCAGCGCGGTCTTGGCGCTGTCGATCAGCCCCAGCCGGTGGGTCAGCATGGGGCAGGTCTTGGGCCGGTGGGCGGAGCGGCTGTGGACCAGGAAGTCGAGCCCGCGCGACGGATCGAACTCGTCGTCGCCGGCCATGCGCTGGCGCAAGCGCGCGACGTGATCGGCGCCGTCGAGCTCGACCATCAGGTCGACCCAGTCGTGGCGGTGGTTGTCGCCGATGCCCATCGAGCCGAGGCACATCCACTCGTCGTCGACGACGTAGACCTTCGAGTGATCGAAGCGGTTGCGCAGGTGCTCGACCTTGATGTTCGGGTGCGCGAGCACCGCCTGCGACAGCGCGTTGGGCCGCTGCCGGAACGAGCCCTTGGCCCGGAACACCGCGCCCAGGAACCACGCCTGGACCCCGTGGACCGGGTTGACGCGCTTGTGGAAGAAGCTCTGCTTGTTGCCGCCGGCGTACTCGTAGACCGCGGCGATGCGGTCCTTGTGGATCCGGACCTGGGCCCCGCGCTCGGCGGCGCGCAGCACCGCCTCGCCGAGCAGGTTGCCGGCGTCGTCGTCGCGCCACAGGAACGCGCGGATGTCGACCGAGCGCGTGGCCGAGCGGATCCGCTCGACGATGCGCTGGAACGCGACCTCGCCGGTGCCCACCACCCGCGGGCCGGCGTCGTCGGGCAGCGGCCGCGAGTGCGCGAGCATGTCGACCCCGACCGAGGTCGGCGACGGCAGGCCCCGCCGGGCGCGCCGCCGACCCCATCTCCGCGGGGGACGCGCGCCGGGCGTCACGGCCGGGATCACAGGCTTGGTACGACGGGCCATGGCAGCGGGGGTATACGGGTACCGCGCCGCGCGAGGCCACGCAAGCCGCGTCGCGCGGCCGAGCTCCAGGCGGGTGGCGAGGCCGACGCCGGTTCCGGCGCCGTCCTTGACCTGGTGCGCCGACCGGACGATTCCGACCCCCACGCCGGCGATCATCTCCAGGGGCCTCGTGCCAGCTGCGCGAGGCACAGGCCGTCGCGCTGTGTCGTTGCGCCTCGCCCCGAGCGCGCGTCGACGCCGTGGACGGATCACGCTCACCCGGTCGGAGTGCTACAGGCGCGCGGCCATGCCGACGAACGGGAACGCGCCGCCGTCCCCGCAGTCGACGTCGTCGCACGTGTTGGTCGCGAAGCCGAAGCCGAGGCCGCCGTCCAGAGCGAACCGGCCGCTGGCGGCGCGCATGCCGAGGAAGCCGCCGGTCAGGGCCTCGTCGCCGTCCCGGGTCTGGTGGAGCTCGCCCACCAGCTGCACGCCGCGGCCGTACGCGACGCCGACGCCGGCCAGGACCGGCACGGTGTCCTCACCGGAGAACCCGAGGAAGTTGAGCGACAGCGTGACGGCGCCCACGCACGCGGCGTCGACACAGGCGGTGCCCTCGACGTGCGGGTTGTAGAGCGTGTCGCCGTCGGCCGAGTAGGTCGTGAGCCCCGCGGCGACCGCGAACCGAGCGCTGCGCCAGAGCTGGCCCTTGACGCTCAGGCCAGCGACCGCGCCCTCATCGACGACGGTGATCATGTTGACGCCGACCTCGACGCGGTCGGTCACGCCGAGCCGGAGCCCGACGGCCGCGACCGGCAGCAACGGCGCGCGCACGTCGAAGGTCACGTGCCCGCGAGGGGTGGTGAGCGCGGTCTCGGCGAAGTACGATCGGCCCGCGGCCGCGTCATCGCGGCGACGCCGATCGAGCCCGACCGGCTCGGCCGAGGTGTCGGTGATCGCCGGCTCGGCGACCGGCGCAGTCGCGCTGGGACCGACCGCGTAGGCCGGGACCGCCGTGACCTCGATCGCGTCGGCCGCGGCGACGCGGGTCGGCGCCTCGTCCCTGGCGTCGGGCATCGGCGCGGCGGCCGAGACATCCGTGGCGTCGAGCGCCGCGGGGGCATCAGCGAGCGCGGCCGTAGGGGCGAACACCAGGGCCAGGGCGACGAGGCGGCTCATGGTGCGAGCATCTCAGCAAGCGCGATGCCGCGGTCGTCGCGTCGCGCAAAGGTCTGCAACTACGCTCGCGCGCACGCGGCTCCGGTCAACCTCCAACAGAAAACCGTCAGGTCCCAGGACGCCGCCGTCACATGCTTCAGGACGCGACGCCGCAGCGAGCGGTCGTTGCGAAACACAACGACAAGTGCCCCGGCCCATCGGATAACGGCCGGAGATCGCGTAGGATCCAGCTGGCCGAGGGGTTGCTACCGCGGCAACGCTATGTGTGAAGTCCGGCTGACCGGTATCAGCAAGCGCTACGACGGGGCCAAGGCTACGCGCGCCGTCATCGAGCGCCTCGATCTGACGTTCCCGTCGGGGGAGCTGGTCGTGCTGATCGGGCCGTCGGGCTGCGGCAAGTCCACGACCCTGCGGATCGTCGCCGGCCTCGAGGAGCCGACCTCAGGCTCGGTGTGGATCGACGGCAAGGACGTCACCAACCTGCCGCCGGCGCAGCGCGACCTGGCGATGGTGTTCCAGAGCTACGCGCTGTACCCGCACATGACCGTGTTCGAGAACCTCGCGTTCGCGCTGCGCATCCGGCGCTCGCCCGAGGCCGAGATCACCGCGCGCGTGACCGAGGTCGCCGAGGCGCTGGGCCTGACGCCGTACCTCGAGCGGCGGCCCAAGGCGCTGTCGGGTGGCCAGCGCCAGCGCGTCGCGATCGGCCGCGCGGTCGTGCGGCGGCCCAAGGTGTTCTTGTTCGATGAGCCGCTGTCGAACCTCGACGCCAAGCTCCGGGGCGAGATGCGGCGCGAGATCGCGCGCATCCACCGCGACGCCGGGGCGACGTCGCTCTACGTCACCCACGATCAGATCGAGGCGATGACCCTGGCCGACCGGATCGTGGTCCTGCGCGACGGCGAGGTCCAGCAGGTCGGCAGCCCGCTCGACATCTACCAGCGCCCGGCCAACCGGTTCGTCGCCGGGTTCTTCGGCACGCCGACGATGAACTTCCTCGACGCCGCGGTCACCGACGACGACGCCGGCCACCGCGCCCGCGGCCTGGGCTTCGCGGTGCCGGCCCCGGCGCAGATCGGCGGCGCCGTGGTCCTGGGCATCCGCCCCGAGGACGTCACGCTCGAGCCCGCCGGCGATCGCGTGCCGCTGCCGGGCGCGGTGTCGCTGCGCGAGGTGCTGGGCGCCGAGGTGGTCCTGCACGTGACCTCGCCCGCCGGCGACGTGACCGTCCGCGCGCCGGCCCAGACCCCGGCCCGCACCGGCGACGCCGTCACGGTCTACCTCGACCCCGGCGCGCTGCACTGGTTCGACGCCGGCAGCCAGCAGCGCGTGGCCGCATGAAGACGCTCGGCGTGCTGGTGGTCGCGGCGCTGGCCGTGACCGGGTGCCGTCGCGACGACGCGGCGGTGACCCTGTGGCACGCCTACGACAAGGACGAGCGGGCCGCGCTCGAGGCCCTGGCCGCCGACTGGAACGAGGCCCACCCCGAGCGCCGCCTCGAGCTGGTGGCGATGCCGTACGACGGGTTCGGCGACAAGCTCGGCAGCGCGATCCCCAACGGCAACGGCCCCGACCTGTTCATCTACTCGCAGGATCGCCTGGGCGACTGGACCGCGGCCGGCGTGCTCGAGCCGATCGAGTTCTGGATCGACGACGCCACCGCCGCGCGGTACACGCCCGAGGCGCTGGCGGGCCTGGCCTACCACGACGCGCTCTGGGGCCTCCCGGTCGCGGTCAAGTCGCTGGCGCTGTTCGTCCGCACCGACCTGGTGCCGGTGCCGCCGCGCACGACCGACGAGCTGTTCGCGATGGCCCCGGCGCTGACCGCGCGCGGCATCTTCGCGCTGGCCTACCCGGTCGACGATCTCTACGCCCACGCGGCGTGGCTGCACGGCTTCGGCGGCCGCGCGATGGACGGCGATCAGCCGACGATCGCGACCGCGCCGGCGGTGGCGGCCGCGGCGTTCGCGCGCGAGCTGGTCGACCGCAAGGTCGTGCCGAAAGACGCCGACGGCGCGTTGACCGCGACCCTGTTCGCCGAGGGCAAGGCGGCGATGGCGATGTCGGGGCCGTGGTTCATCGCCGACATCCCCGAAGGAGTCCCGTACACGATCACGACGCTGCCGATCGTCAGCGCCACCGGGGAGGCGGCCGCGCCGTTCCTCGGCACCGAGGGCGTCATGATGAGCGCCCGCGCCCGCGACAAGGACGCGGCGATCGCCGTGGCGCTGGCGCTGACCAGCGACGACGCCGCCGCCAGCCGCGCCCGCCGGGCCGGCCAGGTCGTGCCCAACCCCGGCGCGTACCAGGGCGAGCTCGCCGACGACGCCACGCTCGCGAGCTTCCGGCGCCAGCTCGCGCACACCGTGCCGATGCCGGTGTCCCCGGCGATGCGGGCGGTCTGGACCCCGTACAAGAACGCGCTCGGCCAGATCGTGACCGGCGCGGCGTCGCCGTCGGCCGCGCTCGAGCGCGCCGCCAAGGACATCGCCACCTACTCGCGCACCGAGGCCCCGAAGTGACCGCGGGCGATCTCCGACGGGCGCTGCGCGACGTCGCGGTGATCGGCGCGATCCTGTGGCTGGTCGTGGTCACGGCGTTCGTGCGCGCGCGCAACCAGGACGCGACCCGAGCGGCGCTCGACCACGCGCAGGCCGCGGCCGCGGCGGTGGCCAGCGGCGCCACGCCGGTGGTCGCGACCGCGGCCGCGGCGGTCGTCGGCGCGCCGGTTGCGAGCAAGCGCTATTCGTTCTTGCGCCGGAGGACCGCGCGCACCGCCACCGGCGTGCGCCCCCTGGGCGGCCCGACGGCGCCCGCCACCGACAAGCTCCTGTACGACGCCGCTGGGCGCTTCGAGCAGGACGGCGCGTTCGCCGCGCTCCTGCCCGACGGCACCGGTCGCGCGGTCGCCGCGGTCGCGACCGACCGGGGCCCAGCGGTCGCGATCACCGCCTCCGCCGAGCCGCGCGCGCCGTTACCGTGGCTGGCGCTGCTGGGCCTGGTCGGGCTGTCGCTGGTCGTCGCCGGGGCCGGCGCCAGCCTCGGCGGCCGGGCCCGCGGGGTCGGGGTCGGGGTCGGGCTGGCGACCTGGGCGCTGCCGGCCGCGTCCTGGGGCGGGGCCGCGCTGACGATCGCCGTGCTGGCGATCGCGATCGGCGGCGGCTGGGCCCACGCCCGCCACGCCACCGACCGGGTCGGCGCCTCGATCCGCGCGCACAAGGTCGCGCTCAGCTTCCTGGCCCCGGCCGGCGTCGCGATGATCGTCCTGGTCGTGGTGCCGTTCGCGGTCGGCCTGACGCTCGGCTTCTACGACCACCACCACGGGCGCTGGACCTTCGTCGGCCTCGCCAACTTCAAGCGCATCCTGTCGGGCGACGGCCACAGCCTGTCCGACCCGCTCAACTTCTGGTTCATCCTCGGCGTGACCCTGGCGTGGACGTTCGTGAACGTGCTCCTGCACGTCACGTTCGGCACGCTCTTCGCCTTGATCCTTCGCCAGCCGTGGCTCCGGGCCAAGGGCGCGTGGCGGGTGCTCCTGATCGTGCCGTGGGCGGTGCCCAACTACATCACCGCGCTGATCTGGAAGGGCATGTTCGCCGGCGAGTACGGCGCGATCAACTCGATCCTGTCGGGCCTCGGCCTCGACCGCGTGTCGTGGTTCTCGTCGTGGGCGACCGCGTTCTCGGCCAACGTCGCCACCAACACCTGGCTGGGCTTCCCGTTCATGATGGTCGTGGCGCTGGGCGCGCTCGAGTCGATCCCGAAGGAGCTCGAGGAGGCGGCCGAGGTCGACGGCGCCAGCTCGTGGCAGCGGTTCCGCGAGATCACCCTGCCCCACCTCAAGCCGGCGCTGGGTCCGGCGATCGTGCTCGGCTCGATCTGGACGTTCAACATGTTCAACGTCATCGAGCTGGTGTCAGGCGGCAAGCCCGGCGGCTCGACCGACATCCTCGTCACCGACGCCTACCGCTGGGCGTTCGAGCGCGGCGAGCAGTACGGCATGGCGGCGGCGCTGGGCACGATCATCTTCCTGTTGCTGCGGGCCTGGACGCTGATCGGCCGCGGCCTGACCAAGGGCGACGAGGACCCACGGCCATGAGCGTCCGCCGCCCCCGCCTGCCGATCGTGCTGGGCGCGCACGCGCTCCTGGCGATCGCCACGATGACCGTGCTGTACCCGGTCATGCTGGTCGTCAAGAAGGCGTTCGAGCCCGGCCGCCAGTTTGCGCTGTCGCCGTCGCCGATCCCGCGCCACGTGACGCTCGAGCACTTCCGGACCCTGCTCAGCTCGCGCGGCAGCCACGGCCAGCTCGCGTTCCTCCACCACACGATCAGCTCGCTCGCGGTCGCGATCGCCACCACCGTCGTCGGCATCGCGCTGTCGTGCACCGCCGCCTACTCGCTGTCGCGGTTCCGGTTCCCCGGCCGCAAGACCGCGCTCACCAGCTTCCTGGTGGTGCAGATGTTCCCGGCGTCGCTCCTGATGATCCCGCTGTACGTGCTCTTGCACGAGCTCGGGCTGCTCAACTCGCTCTCGGGCCTGGTGCTGGTCTACTCGACCACCGCGATCCCGTTCTGCGTGTGGACGCTCAAGGGCTACTTCGACAGCCTGCCACGCGAGCTGTTCGAGGCGGCGCGGGTCGACGGCGCCGGGCCGATCCGGATCTTCTGGACGATCGTCTTGCCCCTGGCCCGGCCCGGCATCGCGGTGACGGCGCTGTTCTCGTTCATGACCGCGTGGAACGAGTTCATCCTGGCCCAGACGTTCCTCACCGACGAGGGCAAGTACACGCTGCCGGTGATGCTGAAGTCGTCGGTCGGTCAGTTCACGGCCGACTGGGGCGTGTTCGCGGCCGGCGCGCTCCTGACCAGCCTGCCGGTGATGGCGCTGTTCTTCGTCGTGCAGAAGTACCTGGTCGGCGGGCTCACCGCCGGCGCCGTCAAGGGCTGAGCAGCCCCGCGCCTGGTCGAGCCGGCCGGGCGCCGGCCCGCCGGGACCGCGCGCGGAGGCTTCCGCTGGGCGCCGCGCGACTGACGTGGCTCGGCCGGCGCGGTCAGGCGCGGACGAGGTCGCGCAGCTCGAGCTCGACCCGGGTGCGCCCGTTCCACGCCGACGCGGTCGGCCGGAACGCGACGTCGACCGTCGCGCCGACGCCGGGGTCGCGCTCGCCGAAGCCGAAACCGATCGCGCCGCGCACGGTGCCGGTGCGCGGGCAGCGCAGCTCGAGCTTGACGTGCGAGCCGTCGCCGACCCGGCGGCTGGTCAGGACCTCGAGCCGGCGCGCGACCAGCCGCGGCTCGGGGTTGTCCTGGCCGAACGGCCCGAGCTGCGCGAGCTCGCCCACCAGCGCCTCGTCGATCTCGGCCAGCCCGAGCTCGGCGTCGGCGTCGTGCCCGCTCACCACCGGGCCCGAGCCCTCGGCCAGGACCGCGGCGCCGAGCGCCTCGCGCAGCCGGTCGACCTCGCTGGCGCGCACGGTCAGGCCGGCGGCGGCGGCGTGGCCGCCGAAGCGCTCGAGCAGCGGCGCGCACGCCGCGAGCGTGCGGTACAGGTCGACGCCGCCGGCGGTGCGCGCCGAGCCGCGGCCGACGCCGGTCGCGGGATCGATCGCGATCACGAACGCCGGGCGCGCGAACCGATCGACCAGCTTGGCGGCGACGATGCCGACCACGCCCGGCAGCCAGCGATCGCTCGCGACCACGATCGCCGGCCCGGGCTCGTCGCCGATCGCGGCGAGCGCCTCGACCGTCGCGGCGTCCTGGGCCACCCGGCGCGCGGCGTTGGCGGCCTCGAGCACCGCGGCCTTGGCCTCGGCCTCGTCGGCGGTCGCGAGCAGGAGCTCGAGCGCGGGCGCCGCGTCGCCGAGCCGGCCCGGGGCGTTGAGCCGCGGCGACAGCTTCCACGCCAGCACGTGCTCGTCGACCGCGCGCTCGGGCGCGACCCCGGCCGCGGTCAAGAGCGCCGCCAGGCCGGGCCGCTTGCGCTCGGTGGCGAGGCGCAGGCCGGCGGTCGCGAGGATGCGGTTCTCGTCGGCCAGCGGCACCAGGTCGGCGATCGTCCCGAGCGCCACCAGGTCGAGCAGGTCGCGCGGATCCGGCGCGGCGCGGCCGTGGAAGTGGCCCTGCCCGGCGAGGCGGGTGCGCACGGCGGCGGCCAGGTAGAACGCGATGCCGACCGAGGCCATGCCGCGGAACGGGAACAGCGAGTCGCTGCGGTGCGGGTTGACCAGCGCCACCGCCGGGTGGACGCCGCGATCCGGCACGGTGTGATGGTCGACGACGACCACGTCGATGCCGGCGGCCCGGGCGGTCAGGATCGACGGCACGTCGCTGGTGCCGCAGTCCCCGGTGATGATGAGCCCGGGGCCGCCGGCGACAAGCTCCGCGGCGGCCGCGGCGCCGAAGCCGTAGCCCTCGTCGCGCCGCGCCACGCGCGCGATCACCTCGGCGCCGCACGCGCGCAGGAAGCTGGTCAGCAGCGCGCAGGTGGTGACGCCGTCGACGTCGTAGTCGCCGAACACCGCGATGCGCTCGCCGCGGAGGACCGCGCGGGTCACGCGATCGGCGGCGGTGGCGAAGCCGGCCATCGGCGCGTCGCCCTCGGGCGGGCGCAGCCGAGCCAGGCGCGGATCGAGGAACGCCGGCGCGCGCTCCGCGTCGAACCCGCGGCCGATCAGACAGCGCGCGGTGGCCGAGCGGACCCGCAGGCGCGCGGCCAGGCGCGCGACCGCGGTCTCGTCGAGGGAGCGCACCTGCACGGCGGCACCCTAGGCCGGCGGTCTGACACGGCCTCCGTCGAGCCGGCCCGGATGCTGCACACCTGTGCAGCGCACACGACTCCCGTTCCGGTTTCCGACTCCGGTTCCGGCTCCGGTTCCGGCCTTGGGTTCCGGCTCCGGTTCCGGCTCCGGCTCCGGTTCCGACTCCGGTTCCGGCTCCGGTTCCGGCTCCGGTTCCGGCTCCGGCTCCGGCTCCGGCTCCGGCTCCGACTCCGGTTCCGACTCCGGCTCCGACTCCGGTTCCGACTCCGGTTCCGACTCCGGTTCCGGGTCTACTTCCGAACGGGCGCTTGCTTCTGCTCGGGGTCCGGCATCTGCGCAGGCACCTGGGCCTGGATCGGTCCGTCGCCCTGGATGTTGTTGTCATCCTGCGGCGCGGGCGGCTGGGCCTGACTCGGCGCCTGCAATGGCGCGACCGACGTGGGCACATTTGCCTTCGCCTGGTTGGGCTCTGGCTTGATCGCCGTCGGCTTGCCGCGGGCCGCCGCGCTGACCACCGGCTTGCGTTGCGGTTTCGGTGCGGGCTTGGCGTCGCCGACGCTCGGCGGACGGTTCGCGCTGTCTCCGTTGCCGGCCTGGTCCCCGCCGATGACGACCGCCGCGACCGGCGCCGCCGCACCGGCGCGCGACTCGGCCCAGGCCCCGTCGGTCGAGGCCGCGGCGATCCGGACCAGCGGCCGAGGCTCGGACCAGGCGGTCGCCTCGAGCGTGCAGCGGCCACCCGCCACTGTGTATTTCGCGCGCTCGCGGCGCACCTCGAGCTGATCGTCGGCCGGGCGATAGACGTACTCGGCGCGCAGCGGGATGTTGCACGACGGCTCGTCGGGCGCCTCCTCGACCACGAACGGCTCGGTGGCGGTGAACGCGACCGCGCCCGGGCGCGCCGGCGCGAACGTGAAGAACCGCAGGAACTCCCGCGGATCGCCGGGCGCGCGGAGCCGGAAGCCCGCGACCTGATCGTCGCGACGCTCGAACGCGCGGAGCTCACCCTCGGGCAGGCGCCACACGCCGTCGAAGCCGCTCGCGCGGGCCAGGTCGACCCGCAGCTCGGCCGGGCCATCTCCGACGGTGAGCTGGCGCGCCACCGCCACGTAGCCCGGCAGCGACAGCTCGATCGCCACGGTCTCGCCGGTCGCCGCCGGCACGGTCACCGGGGTCTCGCCGACCCGCTGCCCGCCGCGGGTGACGATCGCCCCCGCGGGGGAGGTCACGATCGCGACGCCAGCCGTGATCACCGGCTTCGGCGCGGGCGCCGGCGCGCCGCCCGGTGGTCGCGCCGCGTCGCGCCCGAGCACCAGCACCGCGCCGCCCGCGAGCAGCACCGCCGCGCCGGCGCCGCCGATCCAGCGCGCGCGCCCGCGGCTCGCGACGACGCCGCGCCCGGCCAGCGCGGCCGCGAGCTCCTCGACCAGGAGCCGCGCGCTCGCGGGCCGCGCGCTCGGCTCCTTGGCCAGCGCCCGCGCGAACACGCGATCGAGCCCGGCCGGCAACGCCGCGCCGGCCGCGGTGGTGACCGACGGCACCGCCGCGCGGAAGTGCTGCTCCATCATCGCCGGCAGGCTCGGCGCGTGAAACGGCGCCTTGCCGGTGATCAGCTCGAACGCCAGCACGCCCAGCGCGTACCGGTCCGAGGCCGCCGTCGCGCCGTCCGCGGTCCACTGCTCGGGCGCCATGTACGCCGGCGTGCCCAGCCACGCCCCCTGCCCGGTCAAGGTCGCGACCGCGTCACCCTGGGCGTCAGCCACCAGCTTGGCGATCCCGAAGTCGAGCACGTGGGCCGTGGGACGATCGCTGGGCCCGGTGAGCACGATGTTGTCGGGCTTGAGGTCGCGGTGGATCACGCCCTTGTCGTGCGCCGCGTCGAGCGCGGCGGCGACCTGCTCGAGGATCACCAGCGCCCGGGCCGCTGGCAGCGCGCCCGCCGCCAGGGTCGCACGCAGCGACTCGCCGTCGAGCAGATCCATCACCAGGTACAGCCGGCCGTCGGCCAGGCGGCCGAGCGCGAACACGTCGACGACGTTGGGGTGATCGACCTGGTTGACCGCCCGGGCCTCGCGCAGGAACCGCTCGGCCGACTCGGGGCGGCTGGCCAGGTCGCGGCGCAGCACCTTGATCGCCACACGCTTGCCGATCACCGGATGGCGGCCGGCGTAGACCTCGCCCATGCCGCCGGCGCCGATCGTGCGTTCGATCACGTAGTCACCCGCGTGCGTGCCCGCAGCGATCACCTCGCCGTCGACCAGCGGCACGCCGCTCGCCAGCACCGTCGGCTCCTGCCCGAGCGAGTCGGCCGCCATGGCGATCATCGTAGCGCGTCGACATCGGCGCGACCGATAGATCGCCCCGGAACCGCCCATGCCCCTGTTTACCGACGCCCGGGGGCCGTGCCACGATGGCTTGATCCAGGGGGCGTGCAGGTCTTCCTGCGCTCGCCGTGGGGACCATTCACGAGGACTCGCGCATGCAGCCCACTCTCCGTCGCCTCGCGCGCATCGCCGTCGTCACGCTGCTCGGCCTGTCGCTGTTCGCCGGCTGCGCCGTCGACGCGACCTTCACCCCGATCGTCGACGCCGCCCAGGACGACGGCGGCGGCCCCGACGCCGACGACATCGACGCGCCGCCCGGCACCGCCGTCCTGACGATCGTCCGCGACGGCACCTCGACCGGCTCGGTGACGTCGAACCCCGGCGGCATCAGCTGTGGCGCCGACTGCTCCGAGGCGTTCGCCCTCGACACGATGGTGACCCTGACCGCCACGGCCGACACCGGCGCCGAGTTCATGGGCTGGGCCGGCGGCGGCTGCACCGGCACCGACCCCACCTGCACGGTCACGGTCACCGCGGCGACCACGGTCACCGCCACCTTCGACATCGCCGAGTACCCGGTGACCATCGACCTCGGCGGCTCCGGCACCGGCACGGTCGCCGGCGCCAGCGCCGGCATCAACTGCCCGGGCACGTGCACCGCGATGGTCCCGCACGGCACCCAGCTGTCGCTGACCGCGTCGACGGGCGCCAACTCGCTGTTCGTCGGGTGGACGGTCGCGGGCGGCGGGTCCGCGTGCAGCGGCACCGGCTCGTGCACGACCACGATCACCGGGCCCGCCACGGTCACCGCGACGTTCGCGCTCAACCAGTCGCTCGAGGTCACCAAGGCCGGCTCCGGCTCCGGCACGGTCACGTCGAACCCGACCGGCATCAACTGCGGCGCTGACTGCTCCGAGACCTACGCGCCCGCCACCTCGGTGACCCTGACCGCGACCCCGGCCGCGGACTCGACCTTCGCCGGCTGGAGCGGCGGCGGCTGCTCGGGCACCGGCACCTGCGTCGTCGTCGTCAACGGCGCGACGCTGGTGACCGCGACCTTCACGCTGCGCCAGTACACGCTCACGGTCAACAAGGCCGGCCTCGGCGCCGGCACCGTCACGTCAGCGCCGACCGGGATCAACTGCGGCGCCACCTGCGCGTCGCAGTACGACGCCGGGACGCTGGTGACCTTGACCGCGTCGCCGACCGCCGGCTCGCTGTTCGCCGGCTGGAGCGGCGGCGGCTGCACCGGCACCAGCACCTGCGCCGTGACGATGGCCGCGGCGACCACGGTCACCGCCACCTTCACGCCGATCTTGCACACGCTGACCGTGACGCGCACGGGCGCCGGCTCCGGCACCGTCTCCTCGGTCCCCGCGGGCATCAACTGCGGCGCCGACTGCGTCGAGGACTACGCCCAGGGCACGATGGTCATGCTCACCGCGGCGCCGAGCGCCGGCTCGACGTTCATGGGCTGGAGCGGCGCGGGCTGCAGCGGCACCGGCGGCTGCGTCGTGACGATGACCGCCGCCACGACGGTCACCGCGACGTTCACCGCGATGACCGTGACGCTCACGGTCGCCAAGTCCGGCACCGGCACCGGCACGGTCACGTCGGCCCCGGCCGGCGTCACCTGCGGCGCCGACTGCAGCGAGGCCTACACCGTCGGCACCGGCGTGACGCTCACGGCCACCGCCGACGTCGGTACCACCTTCGCCGGCTGGAGCGGCGGCGGCTGCGCCGGCACCGGCACCTGCATGGTCACGATGAGCATGGCGCAGACGGTCACCGCGACCTTCACGCTGAACACCTACCCGGTCACGGTCACCAAGGCCGGCACCGGCGCGGGCACCGTGACGTCATCGCCGGCCGGCATCAACTGCGGCGCCGACTGCGGCCAGGACTTCGGCCACAACACGATGGTCACGCTCACGGCGGCCCCCGCCGCGGGCTCGACCTTCACCGGCTGGAGCGGCGGCGGCTGCAGCGGCACCGGCACCTGCGCGCTCACGGTCACCGCCGCGACCGCGGTCACCGCGACCTTCACGATCGACACCGTCACGCTGACGGTGACCAGGACCGGCACCGGCGCCGGCACGGTCACCTCGTCGCCGGCGGGCATCAACTGCGGCGCCGACTGCACCGAGACCGTCAACTACGGCACCGTGCTGACCCTCACCGCCACGCCGAGCGCCGGCTCGATCTTCGGCGGCTGGAGCGGCGGCGGCTGCTCGGGCACTGGCAGCTGCGTCGTCACGGTCACCGCCGCGACGACGGTCACCGCGACGTTCACCCTCGCGCCCTACGCGCTGTCGGTCGCCAAGGCCGGCACCGGCGCTGGCACGGTCACCTCGGCCCCGGCCGGCATCAACTGCGGCAGCGACTGCACCGAGCCCTACACCAACGGCACGGTCGTCACGCTCACCGCGGCGGCGACCGCCGGCTCGACCTTCACCGGCTGGAGCGGCGGCGGCTGCTCCGGCACCGGCACCTGCGCGGTCACGATCACCGCGGCGATCACCGTCACCGCGACGTTCACGCTCAACACGTACACGCTGGCGGTCACCAAGGCCGGCACCGGCGCCGGCACCGTCACGTCGTCGCCGGCCGGCATCGCCTGCGGCGCCGACTGCACCGAGGTCATCGGCCACGGCACGATGGTCACGCTCACCGCGACGCCGGTCGCCGGCTCGACCTTCACCAGCTGGAGCGGCGGCGGCTGCACCGGCACCGGCACCTGCACCGTCACGGTCACCGCCGCGACCACGGTCACCGCGACCTTCACGCTCAACACGTACACGCTCGCGGTCACCAAGGCCGGCACCGGCGCTGGCACCGTCACGTCGTCGCCCGCCGGCATCAGCTGCGGCGCCACCTGCTCGACCACGTTCGGCCACGGCACCTCGGTCGTGCTGACCGCGGCGCCGAGCGCCGGCTCGACCTTCACCGGCTGGAGCGGCGCCTGCACCGGCACCGGCACCTGCAGCGTCGCGATGACCGCCGCCGCCAGCGTCACGGCGACCTTCACGCTCAACACCTACACGCTGACGGTCGCGAAGAGCGGCACCGGCGCAGGCACGGTCACGTCGGCGCCGGCCGGCATCAACTGCGGCGTCGACTGCACCGAGGTCGTCGGCCACGGCACCGCGCTGACGCTGTCGGCCTCACCCTCGGCCGGCTCGACCTTCGCCGGCTGGAGCGGCGGTGGCTGCACCGGCACCGGCTCGTGCGTCGTCACGGTCACCGCCGCCACCACCGTCACCGCGACGTTCACGCTCAACGCCTACACGCTCACCGTCAGCAAGAGCGGGACCGGCGCCGGCACCGTCACCTCGTCGCCGGCCGGCATCAACTGCGGCACCACCTGCACCCAGTCGATCAGCCACGGCTCGACCGTCACGCTCACCGCGACGCCGTCGGCCGGCTCGACGTTCTCGGGCTGGAGCGGCGGCGGCTGCTCGGGCACCGGCACCTGCGCCGTCACGATGACCTCCGCCACGACCGTCACCGCGTCGTTCACGCTCAACACGTACACGCTCTCGGTCACGATCGGCGCCTCGTCCGGCTCGGGCTCGGTCACCTCGGCGCCCGCTGGCATCAACTGCGGCACGTCGTGCTCCGCCACCTACGGCCACGGCACCAGCGTCACGCTCACCGCCTCCCCCGACGCCGGCTCGACGTTCTCGGGCTGGAGCGGCGCCTGCTCGGGGACCGGCACCTGCGTCGTCCCGATGACCGGCACCACCGCGGTCACCGCCACCTTCGCGATCGCGACCTACACGCTGACGGTCAGCAAGACCGGCAGCGGCACCGGCACCGTCACCTCGGCGCCGACCGGCATCAGCTGCGGCGCCGCCTGCTCGGCCAGCTACAACTACAACACCTCGGTCACGCTCACCGCCTCCCCCGCCGTCGGCTCGACCTTCACCGGCTGGAGCGGCGCCTGCACCGGCACCGGCACCTGCGCCGTCACGATGACCGCCGCCCGCAGCGTCACCGCCACCTTCACGCTCAACACCTACACGCTCTCGGTCGCCCTCGGCGGCACCGGCTCGGGCAGCGTGTCCTCGGCCCCCGCTGGCATCTCCTGCGGCACCACCTGCTCCGCCAGCTACGGCTACGGCACCTCGGTCGTGCTCACCGCCACGCCCTCGGCCGGCTCGACCTTCAGCGGCTGGAGCGGCGCCGGCTGCTCCGGCACCGGCACCTGCACCGTGGCCATGACCGCCGCCCAGTCCGTCACCGCCAACTTCACGATCAACACCTACACGCTGACCGTCACGACCAACGGCACCGGCACCGGCACGGTCACCTCAGCGCCCGCCGGCATCAACTGCGGCGCCGCCTGCTCGGCCACGTACAACTACAACACCTCGGTCGTGCTCACCGCCACGCCGTCGGGCGCCTCGACGTTCACCGGCTGGACCGGCGCCTGCACGGGCACCGGCACCTGCACGGTGTCCATGACCGCGGCGCGGAGCGTGACCGCGACGTTCGCGATCACCACGTACACGCTCACCGTCACCAAGATCGGCGGCGGCTCGGGCACGGTGTTCGCGTCGCCGCCCGGCATCAACTGCGGCGCCTCGTGCTCGGCCGCCTACGCCTCGGGCACGAACGTGATCTTGAGCGTGGTGCCCGACGCCTCCTCGGTGTTCGTCGGCTGGAGCGGCGCGTGCACTGGATCCGGACCGTGCACCGTGTCGATGACCGCCGCGCGGAGCGTCACCGCGCGCTTCAACCTGATCACGTACACCTTGACGGTCGGCAACTACGCCAACGGGACCGGGTACGTCTCGTCCAACCCCGCCGGGGTCAGCTGCAGCCCGACCGTGGCCTTCAACTGCACCGCGACCTTCACCGCCGGGACCGCGGTCCAGCTCTTCGCCACGGCCGATCCCAACAACACGTTCGGCGGCTTCTTCCTGCAGAGCGGCAACTGCACGACCGGCCCGCCCGGCTCGCCGACGGCTGATTGCACGATGGACAGCGACGTCGTCATCGAGGCGCAGTTCTGTCCCCAGTTCATGCAGTGCGCGATCGCGCGCGTCGCGCCGCGCACAGCGACGAACGTTGGCCCCGCGCTCGTGCCGCGCTGGCTCCGCGGCGCGCTACAGATGGCGACCCGCGCGCAGACGCCGCGCGACTGACTCGCGCCGGCTGGAGGTCCGCCGCGAGGGGCTCGGAGTCGCGAACCAAGGCACCGCGGCGTCCCGCGCGCCGGCGGCGACCACACCGACCGGCGCCGTCCACGCGACGGTGAGGGGCACGCGGCGGCCCGCGCGCCGGCGGGCGACCTCGGCGGCCAGCGCTGGCCAGCAGGCACACAAAGGCCCCACCGCGCCAGCACCCGACGGATCCGCCTGAGCGGCGGACCTCAGCGCTGAGGATTCAGAACCCGACGCGGACCGTGACGCCGGTGAAGCCGGCGCCGAGCCGCGGCGCGACCGCGACCCGGTCGGCCTTGGTCGGCGCGCCGGTGAACCACAGCACCGCGGCGCCGACGATCGCCGCGCCGCCGACGCCGTAGGCGATGTTGGCGAAGAGCGCGCGCTGCGACCCGCGGTCGACGAGGTCCTGCGCTTCGGCGGCATCGGCGCAGGGCATGTTGGGATCCGGGCACAGCGCGAAGGCGTCGTCCTCGAGGCCCTTGGCCGACAGCCCGAGGCCGACGCCGGCGCCGATCGCCGCGACGCCGACGCCAGCGAGGCCCAGCGCGATCTTGCGCTTGCCGGTGAACATCGACGGTGCCCCGCCACCCTCGATCGGCTGCGGATCGGGGTCGGGTGGCTTGATGCCGCCGCCGCCGCCGCCGCCGTCACCGCTGGGCGGCGGGACGACCAGCGTCTTGATCGCCTTGAACCGCGGCACCTCGACCGAGGCCTTGTCGCCGGTGGCGGCGACCTCGAGGTGGTCTGCCAGGTCTCGTGCCCGGGCGCGGTGCCGGCGATCGTGTAGGCGCCGCCGTCGACCGGGACCGAGCGGTTCCACAGCACCTGGTCCAGCGCGACCCGTTGCGCGTGACCACCAGGCCGTCGACGCGCACGTCGTCGGGCACTGACACCGTCAGGTACGACAGCGTCGGCTCGAGCGCGTTGACGCGATCCTGCGCCAGCTTCCGCTTCTTCGGATCCTTCACGCGCGTCAGCGAGTCCTTGTACGCCGACCACGCCGAGACCATCAGCCCCTGCTTCTCGCGGCACTGGCCCAGGCGGATGAGCGTGCCCGCGCGCGGCTCGATGCGGTTCGAGGCCTCGAACGCGTTGCAGGCCTCGGGCACCTTGCCCTCGGTCTCGAGCTGGACCGCCTCGTTGAACAGGACCTCGGCGTCGGCGTTCTGCGCCAGCGCCGTGCCCGTCAAGCCGATGACGATGGCGCTAGTCGCCGCGATCGACCGAACTGCCCGAGCCCGGAGTGGAGTGACCATTGGTGTTCCCTCGTGGTGTGCGACGCTTGCGCGCGTCGATCGCAGCGTCGACCGGCGGTGGCGCCGCGTCGATCGGCGGTTCCTCGACCGCCGCGTCGATGGGGGCCGCGTCGAGCTCGACCCCGGCGTCGACGGTCACCGGCGGGGGCGTCGTCGACGCCGCCTCGGATGGCGACGGGTTGCCACCGCCGCCCGCCAGCAGGATCGCGGCGATCGCGCCGCCGGCCACGACCACGCCCAGGCCGGCGAACAGGAGCCCGCGCGACTTCTTGGGCTCGGCGTAGCCGCCGGTCATGCCGGGGCCGGTCATGCCGGGGCCCATCCCGGCGCCGGTCGAGCCCGCGGCCGACGACAGCGTCGTCGGCGCGCTCGCGAGCCCCCCGCCGGTGTTGCGCGCCAGGACGCCGCCGGTCTGGCGCGGCACCGGGGTCAACAGCGGCGGCGGCGGCGTGTGCATGCCCATGCCCGCCACGGTCTGCGCGCCCGAGTGCGAGATCGCTGGCATCGAGCCCTGGCCGAGCAGGCGCGCCAGATCGGCGGCCGACTGCACGCGATCCTCGGGCTTCTTCTGCAAGAGCGAGAGGATCAGGTTCTCGGCCGCGGCGCTGACGACGACGCCGGTCTCCGACGGCGGCACCGGCGCCATGTACAGGTGCATGCCCAGCACCTCGCCGATGCCCTCGGACGAGAACGGCGGGCGACCGACCAGCATCTCGTAGAGGATGCAGCCGACCGAGTACAGATCCGACCGGTGGTCGATGTCGCCGGTGCCGCGGCACTGCTCCGGGCCGTGTCGTCGGCGTGCCCAGCACCGCGCCGGTCCGGGTCTTCGACGAGCCGCCGACCCGCTGGGCCTCGGCCACCTTGGCGATGCCGAAGTCGAGGATCTTCGGGCGCAGGCCGCCGACCATGTCGGGGTCGCGCACCAGGAAGATGTTGTCGGGCTTGGAGATCGCGGTGGACGATGCCCAGCGCGTGCGCCGCCGACAGCGCGCTGGCGATGCCGCGGGTGTAGACCAGCGCCTCGTGCTCGGTCAGGCGCCCACGCGCCACGAGCACCTTCGACAGCGGCTCGCCGTCGAGCAGCTCCATGACGATGAACGCCATGCCCGACGGCAGGTACCCGAAGTCGAAGATCTCGACGATGCCCGGGTGTCGAATCGACGTCGCCGAGCGCGCCTCGTTGAAGAACCGGTCGACGATCTCGCGGTTGTTCGACAGCTCGCAGCAGCACCTTGACCGCCGCCGCCTTGCCGAGCAACGGGTGCTCGGCGCGGTAGACCGCCCCCATACCGCCCTCCGCGAGCTTGGCGGTGACGCGGTAGCTACCGACGGTTTCTCCGATCACGGTCTGCCGATCTTGCCAGGGCCGCCCCCCGACTGCAACTGGCGCCCCAGCCCGTCGCCGCGACCGCCCGACCGCCAACTACGTGATCCCTGCAGGGCTCGAACCTGCGGCCTGCGGTTTAGGAAACCGCCGCTCTGATCCACCTGAGCTAAGGGACCGTGCCCGCCACGATACGCGACCGTGGCGGCGACGCAACCGCGTCGGTCAGGGCAGCTTGGGCTCGGTGAGGCCGCCGGGGCACGCCAGGCCGTTGCCGAGGAAGTCGACGAGGTCGGTGACCTCGGCCGGGGTCAGGCCCTTGTCGTTGAACAGCGGCGACAGGTTCGGGTTCGGGGTCGCGGCCGACGCCATGTACTTGACGGCGTCCTCGAGCGACGCCACCGGAGCCGTCGTGGAAGTACGGCGCGCTGGCGCCGATGCCGCGCAGCGACGGCACCTTGAACGACCGAAGTCGGTGTCCTTGCCGGTGACCTTCTTGCGGCCGACGTCGACCGCGGCGAGGTCCTTGCCGGCGAAGCCGATGCCGGCGTTCCAGAACACGCCGCCCTTGGTCATCATCGCGGCCGAGAAGTGCGGCGGCGTGTGGCACGCGGTACAGGCCCTTGCTCATGAACACGTCGAGCCCGCGCTGCTGGCCCTCGGTGAGCGCGGCCTTGTCGCCGCCGGCGAACTTGTCGTACGGCGTCGCGGTGCCAGGATCGTGCGCTCGTACGCCGACAGCGCCTCGGTCACCTGCGCGGCCGTGGCCGGCCCGGGGCCGAACGCGTCCTTCCACATCGCGGCGTAGCCGGGGATCTTGGCCAGCTCGGCGGCCTTGGCCTCGAGCTTGTCCTCGCCGACGCCCATGTTGCCGCCGGCCCACGCGCCCTTGGCCTGGGCCTCGAGGGTCTCGGCCCGACCGTCCCAGTAGAACGCGCCGTCGTAGTAGCCGACGTTCCACAGGGTCGGCGAGTGCCGGGTCAGCGGCTTGTCGCCGGCGCCGAGCGCCAGCGGCAGCGCGCCGCCGGTGCCGTTCTCGTTCATGTGACACGAGTAGCAGGCGCGCGACCCGTCGACCGACAGGCGCTTGTCGAAGAACAGCGCGTTGCCGAGCGTGACCTTGGCGGCGTTCTGCGGATCGGTCGAGGCGGCCAGCGGCGGCATCGCCACGAGCGTGCCCTGCGACGGGCGCGCGGACGGCGGCGGCGGCGGCGGCGGCTTGGGCGCGGGCGCCGAACCGGTACCGGCGCCCGATCGAGTCCAAGCAGGACGGGTGCGCATGGCCGGAGGCTACTACCGAACCCGCGCCGGCGACATCACGGCGTCGCGGCATCTGGCCGGGCGTTGTCGAGGCACGCGATCAGCGGGTCGCACTCCTGCTCCTCGCGCAGGCACCTCGTAGACCCGGACCTGGCGCGACGACAGCGACTGGGCCTGGCACGACTCGACGAACTTCTTGGTGTGGACCGGCGCCGTCGACTCGATCTCGAGCTTGGCCAGCTCCTCGGGCGACATCGTCGCCCGCGCGTCGGCGATCGCGCAGTCGGTCATGCGCGGCCCCAGCGCCTCGCACGCCGCGTCGCGCCGGCGCTCGAGCTCGGTGCGTCGATCGGGCGGCGGGGCGGGCTCGTCGGGAGACGACGGCGCGGGGTGCGAGCCGCCGCAGGCGGCGACGGCCAGCGCGATGACGATGACGCTCGAGACGCGGATCATCAGCGGAAGCGCTCGCCCTCGCTGCCCTCGTCGTCGAGCGGCGCCAGGCACGAGCTCTCGAGCTGGGTCACCGCGGTGGCCTTGGTCACGCACGCGACCACGCGATCCGCCGAGGTCTTGCACTCGGCCAGGACCATCGCGACGTTGTCGGCGACCTCGGCCTCGGTCATCTTGGTGCGCTCGGCCGCGGCCTGGTACAGCTCGGTGACGTGGGCGGCGATGCCGTCGCAGGCCGCTGGGTCGCCACCGGTGCCGGTGGGCGTGCCGGTGCCGGTGCCGGTCCCCGGGCCGGGCTTGGTCGCCGAGCCGCCCTTGCACCCGCACGCGACCACCCCCAGCGACAGCGCGAGCGCGACGGCGACCAGCTTCACGGCTGGAATCTACCGCTCGCGCCTGGCCGCCGCCACGATCACGCCGGGTCGAATCCCGCGATCACGAACGGCGGCGTCGCGACCCGCGCCCGGTGGCTCCAGTCGATCTGCAGCGGCGTGACGCTCGCCAGGCCGTCGGCGATCGCGTTGCAGTCCGAGCCCGGCACGTCCTCGTGCCCGAGCGAGCCGCCGCCGATCCAGTAGTACGGGCGCCCGTACGGATCCTCGCGCTCGGTCACGTCGTTCTGGTAGCGGCGCTTGCCGAGCGTGGTCCACGCGTAGCGGCGCTCGCCAGCGCCCGGGATGTTGACATTGACGACCTCGCCCGGCGCCAGGTCGACCAGCGCCGCCGCGACCAGCCCGGCCGCGAACTCGAGCGCGGTCGCCAGCGTCGACGCCCGCGGCGCCATCGACAGCGCCACCCCGCGATGACCGCGCAGCGCGCCCTCGACCGCCCCGGCGACGGTCCGGAGTAGTAGACGTCGCTGCCGAGGTTGTAGCCGTCGTTGGGGCCCGAGACGACGATGTCCGGCGGCCGCGGCGCCAGGCGCAGGAGCCCGACGTAGACGCAGTCGGCCGGGGTGCCCGACAGCGACCAGCGCCCGGGCATGAGCTCGCGCGCGCGCACCGGCTTGTGCAGCGTGATCGCGTGCGACGCCGCCGAGCGCGGCCGCTCGGGGAGCCACGACCAGCACGTCGGCGAAGGCCGCGAGGCGATCGGCCAGGCCGGTCAACATCGGGGCGTGGATTCCGTCGTCGTTGGTGAGCAGGATCAGCGGCCGCACGTTCGGCTCCTGGCGCCACGCCGGGCGAGCCGCGGCGCCGAAAAAGACTGCGGGACGGTCTCTCGACCGTCCCGCCCTCGTCGGGGCGACAGGATTTGAACCTGCGACCCCCAGACCCCAGTCTGGTGCGCTACCAGGCTGCGCTACGCCCCGATTCGGGAGGCCTACGTACTGCACTCCCGCGAGCGAGGCAAGCCCCGGCGACCGCGAAGTCGCCGACCTATTGCTGGGTCGGGGTGCGGTTGCCGCCGTTCAACACATCCTTCAACACCTGCGAAGGCTTGAAGGTCAGCACGCGGCGCGCGGAGATCGTGATCTCCTCGCCGGTCTGCGGGTTGCGCCCGATGCGCGCCTTCTTCTCGCGCACGATGAAGTTGCCGAAGCCCGAGATCTTGATCTTCTCGCCGTCCTTGAGCGTGTCCTTGATCTGCTTGAACACGCTCTCGACGATCTCGGCGGCCTCCTTCTTGGAGAACCCCCCGACCTTCTCGTAGACGGCCTCGATGATGTCGGCCTTGGTCATGCGCGCCCAGGTCAGACATTATCACGACTTGGCGGGACGTAGGATCAGGGATCGCTATCTGCGCTGGGCCGGGAGCGCCTCGGTCAGCCGGGCCACGATCGCCTCGTGGGCCCGCTCGATCTCAGCGTCGGTGAGCGTGCGATCGGCGGCCCGGTAGGTGATCGACCACAGCTGGCTCTTGGCGTCGGCGCCGAGCTTGGCAGCGTCGCGATATTCCTCGGACAACGCGACCCGCTCGACCAGCGGCTCGGCGACGGACGCGATGGCGCGCTCGACCTCGGCGGCCGGCACCGCCTCGGGCAGGAGCAACGACACGTCGCGCGACGACGCCGGGAACCGCGGCACCGGGCGCATCTGGATGGGCCCCGGCTCGCCGAAACCACTGAGATCGACCTCGGCGATGAACACCGGCGCGTCGATGCCGACGTGGGCGCGGACGTCCGGGTGGACCTCGCCGACGCAGCCGATCACGCGCCCGCCGACGGAGATCGCCGCAGCGACGCCGGGGTGCAGGTACGGGACCGCGGTCGTCGCGGCCACCGTGGCCTCGCCGCCGCCGAGCGCGCGCACCAGGGTCAGCGCGAAGCCCTTGGCGTCGAACGCGTCCCAGGGCTCGGCCGGGCCGAGCCGACGCGGCCGCGATCCCGCCAGCACCACGCACGCGGCGATCGGCTCGTGGGCCAGCGCGGTGGGCTCGCCGGTGACGGCCTGGCCCTCGGCTCGGAGGAACACCGACCGACCTCGAACAGCGCCACGTCGGGCAGGCCGAAGCTGACGTTGCGCGCGACCGCCGCGAGCAGGTTGGGCACCAGCGAGGTGCGCATGATCGCTTGATCGGCCGACATCGGGTTGCACACGGCGATCGGCTGGGCCACGACGATCGTCGGCCGGCAGCCCGAGGCCGTCGAGCCGGGCCCGGGCCTGGAAGCCGAAGGTGATGGCCTCGGTCAGCCCGGCGCCGGCGAGCGCGTGGCGCGCGATCGGCGGTGGTCGCGACCAGCGGCGCGGCGCCACGTCAGCGCCGGCAAGGTCGCCGGTACGTGGCCGTAGCCGACCACCCGCAGCACGTCCTCGATCAGATCGACCTCGCGCGTCAGATCCGCGCGCGCGCTGGGCGGGGTCACCAGCCAGCGGCCGTCGCCGTCGGCGGTGGCGACGCAGCCGAGCCGCGCCAGCGCGTCCTCGCACGAGGCGGTGGTGAGCGCGGTGCCGGTCAGCACCTGCGCGCGGGCCAGGCGCAGCGGCACCGGCGGGCGCGCCGGCGGACGACGATCGTGATCGACCTCGCCCAGCGCGATGCGGCCGCCGCCGAGCTGCGCCAGGAGCACCGCGGCCCGCGCCGCCGCGCGGCCAGCCAGCGCCGGATCGACGCCGCGCTCGAACCGCTGCGACGCCTCCGACAGCAGGTTCAGGCGCCGCGCGGTGCGGCGGATCGCCTTCTGATCGAAGCTGGCGCTCTCGAGCAAGATGCGCGAGGTGCCGGCGGTGACCTCGGTGGTGCGCCCGCCCATCACGCCGGCCAGGGCCACCGGCCCCGCGCCGTCGGTGATCACCAGATCGCCCTCGACCAGCGCGCGGTCGTTGCCGTCGAGCGTGGTCAGGCGCTCGCCGGCGTGGGCGCGCCGGACGCCGATCCGCGGCGGCGCCGCGAGCGTGTGCCAGTCGAACGCGTGCAGCGGCTGGCCCAGCTCGAACAGCACGTAGTTGGTGACGTCGACCAGGTTCGAGATCGGGCGCACGCCGACCGCGCGCAGCCGGGCCGCGAACCGACGCGGCGACGGCGCGACGGTCACGCCGTCGACGATCCGCGCCACGTACCGCGGGCACGCCCCGGCGTCGTCGATCGCCAGCTCGATGAGATCGGCGGCGCGCACGTCGCTGGCCAGGGCGGCCAGCTCGGCCGACAGGTCGCGCACGCGCAGGCGCCCGCCGACGAGCGCGGCGAGCTCCCGGGCCAGGCCCTCGTGGCCCAGGCAGTCGCCGCGGTTGGCCGGCACGTTGACGTCGAGCAGCCAGTCGTCGACGCCCAGCGCCTGCTGCGCCGGGGCGCCGAGCGGCGTGGCGTCGTCGGCCGCGAGCACGATGATGCCGTCGTGATCGTCGCCGAGCCCGAGCTCGTCCTCGGCGCACAGCATGCCGGGCGAGTCGACGCCCTTGACCGCCTTGGTGGCCAGGGTCATGCCGCCCGGCAGGGTCGCGCCCGGCGGCGCCCACAGCACCTTGCGCCCGGGCTCAGGCACGTGGGCGCGCCGCACACCACCTGGGTCGCCGGGCCCGTCGGGCGCGACGATGACGTCGACCAGGGTCAGCCCGGTCGACTGCGGGTGCGGCCGCTTGGCGACCACCTGCGCGACCACGACGCCGGTGAACCCACAGCCCAGATCGGTCAGGCCCTCGATCTCCAGGCCGCCCGCGGTCAGCGCCCGCGCGCCCTCCTCCACCGTCGGCGTCGTCGGCAGATCACACAACTCGAGCAGCCAGGACCAGAGCACCTTCATGAGAAACCTCGGGATCGAAGACAGAGACGGAGAGATGGAGAGAGAGAGAGAGAGACGGGGCAGCGTGGAGCCGGAGCCGGAACCGGAGCCGGAGCCGGAGCCGGAGCCGGAGCCGGAGCCGGAGCCGGACCGGAGCCGGAACCGGAACCGAGCCGGAGCCGGAGCCGGAGCCGAGCCGAGCCGAGCCGAGCCGGAGCCGGAGCCGGAGCTGAGGACCTGAGCCGGAGCCCGGAGCCGGAGCCGGAGCCGGAGCCCGAGCCGGAGCCGGAGCCCTAGAACTGGCTCAGGAACCGAAGATCGCCCTCGTAGTACAGCTTGATGTCGGTGACGTTGTGCCGAAGCATCGCCATGCGCTCGATGCCCATGCCGAACGCGAAGCCGGTATAGACCTCGGCGTCGATGCCGACCTGGGCGAACACGTCGGGGTCGACCATGCCGGCGCCGCCGATCTCGATCCAGCCGGTGCCCTTGCACAGCCGGCAGCCGGCGCCGCGGCAGAACGCGCACGTGAAGTCGACCTCGACGCCGGGCTCGACGAACGGGAAGTAGCTGGGGCGGAACCGCACCTCGAGCCCGCCGCCGCCGAAGAACCGGTTGGCGAAGTGGGTGAGCACGCCCTTGAGGTCGCTGAAGCGGATGCCGCGATCGACGACGAGCCCCTCGATCTGGCTGAACATCGGGCTGTGGGTGGCGTCGTCGTCGCGGCGGTAGACCACGCCCGGCGCGACGATCCGGATCGGCGGCGGGTGCCCCTGCATCGTCCGGATCTGCACGGGCGAGGTGTGCGTGCGCAGCACGATCTCGTCGGCGACGTAGAAGGTGTCCTGCATGTCGCGCGCGGGGTGATCCTTGGGGATCGCGAGCGCCTCGAAGGTGTGCCAGTCGGTCTCGATCTGCGGGCCCTCGGCGACCGCGAAGCCGAGCTCGGCGAAGATGTCGACCAGCTCGAGCCGGACCTGCGTCAGCAGGTGCAGCCGACCGGCGGCGACCGGCCGCGCCGGCAGCGTCAGGTCGACGGTGCGCGCCAGATCGGCGGCGCGGCGGGCGGCGGTCAACGCGGCCAGCCGGGCCTCGACCGCGGCGGCGATGGCGTCCTTGACCCGGTTGGCGGCCTCGCCGACCCGGGGACGGTCGCCGGGCGGCAGCTTGCCCAGCTCCTTCATCACCGCGGACACCTGGCCCTTCTTGCCGAGGAACTGGGCCTGGGTCGCGCGCATGGCCTGCTCGTCGTCGAGCGGCGCGATCGCGGTGGCGAACTCGCCGGCGAGCCGCTCGAGCTGCGCGATGAGATCGTCGGTTGCGGGTGCGGTCGTCATGGGTCCTCCGGCCGGGCCGGGCCCGGCGCCGAAAACACGTCGAGGCCGCATAGGCGGCCTCGGAAGTACGCGCGCTTGGTGCGCGACCGGCCGGCTACTTGGCGGCGGTGGCGATCGCCTGGAAGGCGGCGGGATCGCTGATCGCGATCTCCGACAACATCTTGCGATTGATCGCGATGTTGGCCTTGTGCAGCGAGCCGAGGAGCTTGGAGTAGCTGATGCCGATCGTCCGGGCCGCCGCGTTGATGCGGGTGATCCAGAGCGACCGGAAGTCCCGCTTGCGCACCTTGCGCGAGCGGTACATGTGCATCCATGCGTGCTGGACCGCCTCGTTGGCAGCGGCGTGGCAGCTGGAGCGCTTGCCGCGGAATCCCGAGGCAGCCTTCAGGATGCGGTTACGACGACGGCGGGCCTTGAAGCCACGTTTTGCGCGGGGCATGACGTACCTCTATCCTGAGTTTCAGGCGCCGTAGGGCAGCATCGCTTCGATCTGATGCTGCTGGCTCGCGCCGATGTACTTGCCGTTGCGGGCCTGACGCTTGCGCTTCTGCGACCGACCGGTCAACAGGTGGCGCTTGAACGTGCCGCCGAACTTGAACTTGCCGGTGGCGGTCTTCTTGAACCGCTTCTTGGCACCGGAGTGCGTCTTGATCTTGGGCATAGCTACCGGGGTTCCACCCGGGTTGGGCGGAAGCGGGTTTATGCCCGAACCGCCCGTGGCTGACAAGTCTCTTGTGTCGTCAAAAACCGGGATCCGCCCGCCCCGCCCGCTCCCTGCTGTACAAGGGCCCGAAAGCGCCCCGGGATGCGACCGGATTCGCACCTGATCGCCGGGCTGGATCCGTCACCGGGGTCCGGATCCGCGATCGGATCCGGATCCGAGACCGGCACCGAGACCGGCTCCGACACCGGCTCCGACACCGGGGCCGACACCGGCTCCGGCACCGAGACCGGCTCCGACACCGGCTCCGACTCCGACACCGGCTCCGACACCGGCTCCGGCTCCGGCTCCGACACCGGCTCCGACACCGGCTCCGACACCGGCACCGGCTCCGACGCCGACACCGGCTCCGAGGCCGGCTCCGACACCGGCTCCGACGCCGGGGCCCGGAGAGGCCGACCCTGGTGGATCAGGCCTCGGCGGGCGCTTCGGCCTCGTCGTCGTCGTCCGAGTCGTCGACGTCGGCGTTGATGGCGTCGAGGTCGTCGTCCTCGTCCTCCTCGACGTCCGGCGGCGGCGCGTGGCCCGCGGCCTTGGCCGCGTCCTTCTTGGCTTGCATGGCCGCGAGCTGCTGCTTGCGGATCTCGGAGGCGCGGCGGACCACGTTGGGCTTGGGCGCGATGATCATGATCATGCGCCGGCCTTCCATGTTCGGGATGACCTCGACGCCGGCCAGATCGGCGGTGGCCGCGACCACGCGGTCGAGCACGTTCTTGCCGGTCTGCGGGTGCGTGATCTCGCGGCCGCGGAACACGACCGCCAGGCGGACCTTGTTGCCCGCCTCGAGGAAGCGCCGGACATGCTTCACCTTGAAGTCCATGTCGTGGCCCTCGGTCTTCGGGCGGAACTTGATCTCTTTGATCTCGACCGTCGAGGCGTGCTTCTTGGCCTTCTGCTTCTGCTTGGCCTGCTCGTACTTGTACTTGCCGTAGTCCATGATCCGGCACACCGGCGGGAAGGCGCGGGGCGAGATCTCGACGAGGTCGAGGCCCTTCTCCTCCGCGAGGCGCACGGCCTCGTGGGTGGGCAGCACCCCGAGCTGCTCGCCACCGTCTTCGACGATGACGCGGACCTCGGGCACGCGGATGCGGTGATTGATGCGCAGGCCGCCCTGGGGGCGGCGGCGGTCGTCACGACCCGGGGGTCGGCCGTTCATGGAGAAACACTCGAAAACGTCATCGGAATCCTTGGAGGGCGTGGACCGCGCGGACGCGGCGCACCGGTTCTACCGCAACTCGCCGGGCGTTTGTCTAGCCCGGATCACGATCAGACACCGCGATCACGCCGCGGTGGGGGCCGGCAGCCCCCCACGGGGGATGGCCGCGGCGGCCCGGAGGTGCTCGATGAAGGCGTCGATGGCCATGGCCGGCAGCTGGGCGCCCTCGCGGGTCCGCACCGCCACCGCCCGGGCCTCGACCTCCTTGTCGCCGCACACGAGCATGAACGGCACCTTCTCGAGCTGGGCCTGCCGGATCTTCTGGCCCAGCTTCTCGCCGCCGGTGTGGGTGTCGACCCGGAACCCGGCCGCGGTCAGCTGCGCCGCGACCTCGTCGCAGTACGCGGTCTGGCGGTCGCCGATCGAGATCAGCCGGGCCTGGACCGGGGCCAGCCACACCGGGAACGCGCCGGCGTAGTGCTCGGTCAGGATCGCGAAGAACCGCTCGACCGAGCCCATCAGCGCCCGGTGGACCATGACGATGCGGTGCTTGGCGCCGTCGGCCCCGACGTACTGCAGATCGAAGCGCTCCGGCAGGTTGAAGTCGACCTGCACCGTCGAGCACTGCCACTCGCGCCCCAGGCAGTCCCGGAGCTTGAGGTCGATCTTCGGGCCGTAGAACGCGCCGCCGCCGGGGTCGACCTCGTACGGCAGGCCCGAGGCCTTGAGCACGTCGAGCAGCGCCGCCTCGGCGACGCGCCACAGGTCGGGCTCGCCGACCGAGTCCTTGGGCTGCGTCGCCAGGTACAGCTTGAAGTCGGTGAAGCCGAACGTCCGCAGGACGTACAGGCAGAAGTTGACGACCCGGGTCAGCTCGCCGGGGAGCTGCTCGCGGGTCATGAACAGGTGCGCGTCGTCCTGCGTGAACCCGCGCACGCGCAGGAGCCCGTGCATGACGCCCGAGCGCTCGTACCGGTAGACGGTGCCCAGCTCGGCCCAGCGGTGCGGCAGCTCGCGGTAGCTGCGCAGGCCCTTCTTGAACATCGTGCAGTGGAACGGGCAGTTCATCGGCTTGGCCAGGTACTCCTGACCGTCGACGTCCATGCCGGAGAACATGTTCTCCTTGTAGAACGACAGGTGGCCCGACTGCTTCCACAGCTCGTCGCGGGCGATGTGGGGCGAGCCGACCAGCTCGTAGCCGTTGGCGAAGTGCTCCTCGCGCCAGAACGACTCCATCAGGTGGCGGATGCGCGCGCCCTTGGGGTGCCACAGCACCAGGCCCGCGCCGATCGTCTCGTCGATCGAGAACAGGTCGAGGTCCTTGCCGATCCGGCGGTGATCGCGGCGCTTGGCCTCCTCGAGCAGCGCCAGGTGGGCGTCGAGCTCGGCCTTGGTCGAGAACGCGGTGCCGTAGATGCGCTGGAGCTGGGCGTTCTTCTCGTTGCCGCGCCAGTACGCGCCGGCGACGCTGAGCAGCTTGAACGCGCCGATCTCGCCGGTGCGCGCGACGTGGGGGCCGCGGCACAAGTCGAACCAGTCGCCGGTCGTAGCAGCTGACGACCGCGTCGGGCGGGAACGAGTCGATGAGCTCGACCTTGTAGGTCTCGCCCAGCGCGGCGAACCGGGCCTTGGCGTCGTCGCGCCCGAGCTCGTGGCGCTCGAACGGCTCGTTGGCCTTGACGATCCTGGCCATCTCGCCCTCGATCTTGGCGAGGTCGTCCTCGGAGAACGGCGCCGCGCGCTCGAAGTCGTAGTAGAAGCCCGTGTCGATCGACGGGCCGATCGTGACCTTGGTGCCGGGGAACAGGCGCTGGACCGCCTTGGCCATGACGTGCGCGGTCGAGTGGCGCAGCGTCTCGAGCGGCGACAAGGTCGGGGTGGCGCCGACCAGCCCCGCGAGGAGCTCCTGGTCGACGGCGGCGGCGGCGGGATCGATCTCGGCGGACATGCGGGCCGGGACTATGAGGGGTTTCGCCTGGGCCGACAAGCGGCGGCGCGCCCGGCCGCGACAGCGCGCACCCGGGGTGGTACTCCCCGGGGCCGTCCAGCAGGGCCCCTCGCCGCGCGGCTCGCCATGGCCCGCCCGCCCCAGCCCCCTGCCCCCACGCCGCCGGCGCCCGCGCCCGCGCCGGCCGCGACCTTGCGGCCGGGGCTCACGCTCAGCCCCCGGGTCGCGTTCCCGCCGGAGCTGCCGATCACCGCCCGGCTGGTCGATCTCGTCAACGCCATCGACGCCCACCAGGTGATCATCGTCGCCGGCGAGACCGGCTCCGGGCAAGAGCACGCAGATCCCCAAGAATCTGCCTGGCGATGGGCCGCGGCGTCCACAAGCTGATCGGCTGCACGCAGCCTCGCCGCCTCGCCGCCACCAGCCTCGCCAGCCGCGTCGCCAAGGAGCTGGACGTGAACCTCGGGGAGGAGGTCGGCTACAAGATCCGCTTCAACGAGCAGACGAAGCGCAACACCTACGTCAAGTTCATGACGGACGGGATCCTGCTGGCGGAGACCCAGGCGGACCCGCTGCTGCGCTCCTACGACACGCTGATCCTGGACGAGGCCCACGAGCGCAGCCTCAACATCGACTTCCTGCTGGGGTACGTGAAGCAGCTCTTGCCGCGCCGGCCCGACCTGCGCGTGATCATCAGCTCGGCCACGCTCGCGACCGAGCGGTTCGCGGCGTTCTTCGACGGCGCGCCGGTGCTCGAGGTGTCGGGCCGGACCTTCCCGGTCGACGTGCTCTACCGGCCGCAGCGCGAGGACGAGTACGACCTGGTCGACGCGGTCGCCAACACCGTCAACGAGATCGCCGAGCTCGATCCGCGCAACGACGTGCTCGTGTTCCTGCCGGGCGAGCGCGAGATCCGCGAGGCGGTCGCCGCGCTGACCGAGCGCGCGCTGCCGCACACGGTGATCCTGCCGCTCTACGCGCGCCTCGCGGCCGCCGAGCAACAGCGGGTCTGGAAGACGCTGCCCGAGCGCCGGGTCGTGCTCGCGACCAACGTCGCCGAGACCTCGCTGACGATCCCCGGCATCGTCTACGTCGTCGACGCCTGGCGTCGCGCGGGTCAACCGCTACAGCGTCCGCACCGGCGTGACCCAGCTGCTGATCGAGCCGATCTCCCGGGCCAGCGCCGAGCAGCGGAAGGGGCGCTGCGGCCGCACCGCAGAGCGGCGTCTGCTTCCGGCTCTACGAGGAGGAGGACTTCAAGGCCCCGGCCGGCCTACACCGACCCGGAGATCAAGCGGGTCGGCCTGGCCGGCGTGATCCTGCGCATGAAGGCGCTGGGCCTGGGCGCGGTCGAGTCCTACCCGCTGCTCGATCCGCCCAGCAAGCGCGCGATCGACGAGGGCTACCGCGTGCTCGAGGAGCTGGGCGCGCTCGACGACCGCGGCGCGCTGACGCCGATCGGCGCGCAGCTCGGCAAGTTCCCGATCGATCCGCGCCTGGGCCGGATGATCCTGGCCGGCCGCGATCAGCGGGCGCTGCGCGAGGTGCTGATCATCGCCGCGGCGCTGGGCCTGCAGGACCCGCGCGAGCGGCCCCTCTCCGCGCAGCAGAAGGCCGACGACGCCCAGCGAAGTTCCGCGACGAGGCCAGCGATTTCCGCCGGCTCCTGCGGCTCTGGGAGCTTCTGGCAGGCGGCCCGGCCGGTCCAGCAAGACCCAGCTGGCCCGGCTGTGCCGCGACCAACTTCCTTTCGGCCAACCGGATGCGCGAGTGGGCGGACATCCACGACCAGCTCGCCCAGGTCGCCACCGAGATGGGGTTCGCGCCCAACCACCAGCCGGCCGAGGCCGAGCAGATCCACCGGGCGCTGCTCCCGGGGCTGCTGAGCCAGCTCGGCCATCTGGAACCCGGAGGCCCGGGCCTACGCCGGGGCGCGGCAGATCCGCTTCATGCTCCACCCGTCCTCGGGCCTCGGCCAGAAGCCGCCGCCCTGGATCGTGGCGGCGGAGCTGGTCGAGACCTCGCAGCTCTTCGCCCGCAACGTCGCCAAGGTCGACCCGGCCTGGCTGGAGCGCTGCCGCCGGCCCGCTGCAAGCGCAGCTCGGCCACCCCCACTGGGGAGCAAGCAGGCGCAGGTCATGGCCAAGGAGCACGCCGCCGCTCTTCGGCCTGCCCATCGTCCGCGACCGCAGGGCCACTACGGGCCCATCGATCCCGGTGACCTCGCGGAAGCTGTTCCTCCGCCACGCCCTCCGCCCCGGGGAGTACAAGACCACGCGCGCCTTCCTGGAGCACAACCGGCGGATCTCCGAGCAGGCCCAGGCGCTGCGGGCCCGGGCCCGGCGCAGCGATCTGGTGGTGGACGAGCATGCGCTGGAGAGCTTCTTCGATCAGCGCGTGGGCGAGGGCGTGTACAGCGGCAAGACCTTCGAGGAGTGGCGCAGCAGGGCCGAGGCAGAGAACCCTCGGCTGCTGATGCTCACCCTGGACGACGTGCTGCTGGACGAGGCCGACGCCCTCGGGCCGGAGCGCTACCCCGACGAGCTGACCGTCGGCGGGGCGCGCGCTGCCGCTGGCGTACCGGTTCGACCCGGCCGAGGACGACCACGGCGTGACCCCGACCGTGCCGCTGGGCGTCCTGCCGCAGCTCGAGCCCGAGGTGCTGGCCTGGACCATCCCGGCCTGGCACCTGGCGTTGATCGAGGCGCTGCTCGACGGGCTGCCCAAGGCGGTGCGCAAGGCGCTGTTCCCGCTGCCGGAGCTGGCCCACGCGCTCGCGGTCGAGCTGCCGCCGTTCGGCGGGCCGCTGCTGCCGTCGCTCGAGCGCGCGATCTACGAGCGCACCGGCGAGCGGGTGCCGCGCGACGCCTGGGACCAGCGCGCGGTGCCGCCGTACCTGGGCCTGTCGTTCCGCGTCGTCGACGAGCACGACAAGGTGCTCGCGGCCGGCCGCGATCTGGCCGAGCTGCAGCGCCCTCGGCCAGCGCGCCCGCGAGCTGTGGGCCAAGGCGCCGCGGGCGCGCCACGAGCGCGCCGGCCTGACCTCCTGGGACTTCGACGAGCTGCCGGCGTCGGTGACGGTCGCGGTCGGCGGCCGCGCGCTGCTCGCCTACCCGGCCCTGGTCGACGCCGAGCGCGCCGTCGACCTGCGCCTGCTCGAGTCGGCCGAGGCCGCCGCCGCGGCCACCCGCGACGGCCTGCGCCGCCTCGTGCTGCTCCAGCTCGGCACGCCGCTGGCCAAGCTCGAGAACCAGCTCCCGCCGGCGCTGGCGAGCGGGCCGCTGGTGGCCCCGCGGGCGCCGTCGCCGCGCCAGCAGCTGGCGCTGCGCGCGCTCGATCTCGCGTTCGGCCTGACGCCGGCCGACCCGCTGCCGCGGCGCAAGGCCGAGTTCACCGCGCGCATGAGCGCGGGCCGCGGCGAGCTGGCGGCCACGCTGGTGCGGCTGGGTCGGGCCGCGGTCGAGGTCAGCGCCGAGGTCGACAAGACCGCCGCGGCGATCAAGGGCCTGGCCGCGCGCCCCGGCCACCCGCGCGCCGCGCTCGACGATCTGCGCAGCCAGCTCGCGCACCTCGCCCCGCCCGATCTGCTGCGGGTCACGCCCGAGGGCCGGCTCGCGCACATCGTCCGCTACCTGCGCGCGATCCAGGTGCGCCTGCCGCGGCTGATCCACGACCCGCGCAAGGACGACGCCAAGGCCGCGCCGGTGACGCCGCTGTGGCAGCGC
>JADJUF010000009.1 GCA_016717005.1 Myxococcales bacterium
TACGAGGCCGCGGATCCCAAATCCGCGCACGATCATGAAGGCTGGTCGACCTGCACGCTCCCGTCGATGCCGGTCTCGCTGACGCCGCTCCGCCACGTGCCGGCGCTGGCGCCGCCTGGGCGAGTACGCCCTGCTCGATGTTCCGCCTGACCTGCGTTGCTGCGTCGATCGACGGCATGGTGTCGCCCGGCGATGAGTCTACCGGCATCCACGTCGCGTCGATGTCGATCAACCTGGGCAACGTGCCTGCGTTCTTCGGCAAGGCCGATCAGGCCGGCCTGATGAACGCGCTGGTCGGCACGCCGTCGCCGTGGGCGATCGCAGCGCAACCTGCCGCGGATGGCGCGGCGACGGGATGATCGGCCGCGAGGTCCCTGACCGGCCGTGCCGCGAGATGACGTCGCCTGGATGCGACCGCCGGCGAGCTGCCTGAGCCGGTGATCGACGGCGAGTACTACAAGAACTCCGCGCAAGGTGACCTTCCCGGGATCGGCCTGAGCGTGCGGATCCTGAAGGTCGTCATGCCGCCGCGCGCCTGAGCTGCTGGCTTCGCTGGCCGCCGGCTCACTGGCAGGTGCTGCTGACCACCGCGAGGTGGGGCAGCAAGGTGCCGGGCGCGACCGAGGCCGCGGTCAGGTGGCAGAGGCGGCACTCGATCGTGCCGCCGGCGATGTCGCTGGCGTCGAACGGCGACAGCGACGCGAAGCCGGCGCACGCCGACAAGCACTCGGCGCTGGTCGCGTACGGCGACAGGTCGCCGCAGATCCCCGTCGGTCATCGCGCAGAAGCTCGCAGTCGCTCCGGGCACACGCTGGCGCCGCCGGGCCCGGCGCTGGGGGGCACGTGGCCGCCGCGTCGAGCTCCGCGGCCGCGGCCTGGGATACGTCCGGGCACGCGACGGTGGTGGCCGGCGGGTCGCCGGTTCGCCCAGCGGCATCACCTCGCAGGTCGCCAGGGCAGCTGTTGCGATCGGAGTACTGCGCCACGGCGCCCGGGAGCAAAGGGGCCGATGAGGTCGCAGTAGTCCTCGCCACTCGCCGACCTGCGGGTCGCGTCGTAAGCCGCGCAGCGACGACGAGTGGAGCGAGAACAGCGGAGCGCAGACTGGGGAGCGGCGCATCGTCGACATCCTACTTTCGCTGTGGGCCAGGCGCGAGTCGGGTAGATTCCAGGCCCGTGCTCACCGACCAGCGCGCACCGTCGAGCTCGCCGAGCGGCTGGCGGCGCGTGGCGGCCCAGGGCTGGGCGCGCCTGGGCCAATGCGCGACCAGGCGGCGCGCGCCGCTGATCGAGCGGGTCGACGGGCTGATGGACGGGACCGCCCGCGACGGCATGTTCTTTCAGCACGACGCCCCGACCGGCGCCTACGACGATCTGCCGTCCGACGGGCTGGATCCGGGCCGTCGCGGGCGTACCACCGGAACAGCGAGGGCGTCGAGCGCGATCCGGTCGTGCGCGCGTGGCTCGACAACCCGCTGTTCGCGCGGATCGCGCGCGCGCTCATCGGCGACGAGGTCGCGCTGTGCCGCGCGGTGATCTGACCCAAGGCCGCGTCCGCGACGACGGCGGGCGGCACCCGAGCTGCCGTGGCACCAGGACGGCGGCAACTTCGGGGCCTGACCGCGCAGCCGACCGTGACCCTGTGGACCGCGCTCGACGACGCGCCGGTCGCGAGCGGCTGCGTCGAGCTGGTGCCGGGCAGCCACCGCGGCGGGCTGGCCACGCCCGCGGGCGGGACGATCCCCGACGCGCTCGTCGACGCGCGCGGCGGTCGCGGTGCCGGCGGTCGGGCGAGGTGCTGCTCTTGCACAACCTGGTCCGGCACCGCTCGCGCCGCAACCACCACCGCGCGGCCGCGCCGCGCTGTCGTTCGTGCTGATGCCGGCGTCGACCCGCTGCACCCGCACCCGCCGGGCGCCGCGGCAGTTCGTGCGGTTTCAGCGGTAGCGCCGCTGCGGCGCCGCGCGCTCACAGCAGCGACGGTTGCGCCGACCAGCGCTCGAGGTAGCGCTGACCCGCACCTTGCGCGCGGTGTTGTCCGAGGACATGTAGCGGATCACGCCGAAGATCGGGCGCTCCGGCCCCACGGGCGATCGAACCGGCCCAGGTCCAGAAGATGCCGCTGTACGAGTTGGGGCCGCGGCCGTCGAGCGCGTAGCGGTTGTTGAGCTCGATCAGCGCGCCAGCGCGCCTGCGGCGACGGGCTACCACTCGAGGATCTTTCTTGCCCCAGAGCATGCGCAGGTAGTTGTGGATGCGGCCCTCGGCGACGAGCTGGCGCTGGGCCGCGTTCCAGAGCGATCGTGGGCGGCGGCGCGCTCGAGCTCGGCGCGAGGTGTAGCGGTGCGGGCGCGGATCGCCGGCGTGGGCGTCGAGCGAGGTCCGGCCCACGGCGGCAGCGACTCGTAGCGATCGTAGTCGGCGCGGTGGTGGCAGAAGCCGTAGCCGAGCTCGCGCCAGGTGAACAGCTCGTCCATGAACGCCTCGGCCGCCCGCGGCAGGCCCCACCAGCCGTCGCGGCTGCCGGTCGCGCGGTGCCCGGCCAGCGCCGCCGGCGACGAGCCGGCGCCGCGCCAGACCGCGTCGACGATCGTGTGGGCGCCCATGTGGCCGAAGTGCAGGTACGGCGACAGGCCGCTGGCGGCCGCGACCTCGGGCTGGTTGCGGGCGTCGGCGTAGCGAGGCAGGCGGGTCGCGACGAAGCTGCGCAGCACGGCGGCGGCCGCGGGCGCGCCGCCGCGATCGTCGACCGGGCCCACGGCGTGATCGATCGGCAGGGCGATCGAGGCCGGCGCCGGCGAGCAGCGCCGCGGTGGCCGCGGGCCAGCGCCCGCAGGATCGCGCCGGGGATCGCGGCGCCCCGAGCGTGGCGGCCGCGCGCGCCAGCGGGCCGCGGGCTCGGCCCGCTGACCGAGGTGGGCGCCGAGCACCTTCTGCCAGTGCCAGCGGAACGCCGCGGCGGTGGCGAACGCGCGGCCGTGGGCGCGCAGCGGCAGGAGGCCGACGCCGTCGATCAGCTCGAGGCGGCCGTCGAGCTGGCGGCCCGCGGCGGCGACCATCGCCGGCAGGAAGAACCCGGGCTGCTTTGTCGGCGATGACCACCGCGGCCCGCGCCGCGAGCGCCGCCAGCAGGCCGCGGCCGGCGCCGGGCGGGGGCTCGACGTACGGGTAGTAGGTGACGCCGGCCGCCGCGAACGCCGCGGCGTTGGCGGCCATGCCGTCGAGCACGAACCGGTGCATGCGATCGCTGGCCCAGCGGTAGCCGACGCGGAGCGGCTCGAACACCAGGAGCGGCAGGCCCAGCGCGGTCGCGCGCGCGACGGCGTGATCGAGCGCGAAGCTCGCGGTCGCGCGCCGGGCGCCGATCATCCAGTACAGCACGTACGCCGCCCGGGCCCGATCCGGACGATCGGCCACCACGGTCAGGCGCTCGCGCGGGATCTCCGGCACCGTCCTTCGACGCCGGGCGCGGCGGCGGTTACGCCGGTGCAGGCGATCGGCGGCGGCGGCGCGAGCCGCGGCGCGGCGCCCTCGGTCAGCACCGCGCCGTGGCGGGGGATGATGCGCGCGAGGCCCGGCGCGCGGCCAGCCGCCGCAGGTGATCGGCGTAGGCGCGCTTCAGTCCTTGACGATGAACGTGCGCGCGGTCCAGGTCACCTTGGGGCCGCCGGTCGAGCCGAGCAGCTTCATCACCCAGCCCTTCGCGCCGGGCAGGCGATCGGGCAGGTTCATGAACCCGTCGTTGAAGATCAGCGTCAGCCTGGCGTCGTCGGCGCGGTGGATGAACACCGCCTCGGCGGGCACGCCGGCGAGCGGCTCGACCTCGACCCGGCCGCCGGTCGGCAGGGCGCCGTAGTCGCCGTCGACCGGGACCCGGGCGCCGACGCGGCGGTGGGCGGCCGGCATCGCGACGACCCGGGCGTCGGGGTAGCGGGCCTTCCAGCGCGGCGCGTCCAGGCGGTGGAACCCGCTCGGCACGACGATCCAGCGCACCGGGCCGAGCGCGTCGAGCTGCGCCATCGTCGCGGCGTCGCACGCGACCGCGCTGTGCGCGGCGAGCCCGCCGTCGGCGGTCCGCCACAGCGTCATGCGCCGGCCGATCGGCAGGTCGGGCAGCTCGGCGTCCACGATCCACAGGTCGGTCGCGACCTCGGTGAGCGGTCCGTGCGATGCTGCCGGCCATGGTTCGGGCGTCGCCATCCTGTCGAGATGCTCGCCGATGGTGGGTCGTCGCGCTACTGGTGGCGACCGCGTTCACGCCCGCGGTCGCGGACGACGCGGCCCGCCGACGCCGCCGGACACCGGCGCGCTGTTCGATCGGAAGCCGACGCCGCCGGCCACTGGCGCGCTGTTCGACCGCAGCCCCAGCGCCGGCCGCTGGCGCGCTGCCCCGACGCCCAGCTGCTGCCGTGCCCGCGCCGCGACGCCGCGGCGCCGGCCGCGCTCACGACCGTGCTGACCCGCGCGTTCCTGCGGCGGCTGCCGAGCCTCGACGCCGACGTCGGCGCGGTCGCCGGCGCGGTGATCGGCACCGGCCGCGACGACGCCGGCCTGAGCGCCAGCGGCGCGACCGGCGTCGACAGCCACTGGACCGTCGACGGTGCGCCGATCGACGCGCCCTACACCGGCGGCCTCCCGGCCTGACCGTGCCGCTCGCGTTCGTCGAGGACCCCACCGTCGGCACCGCCGGGTCGGCGCCGACAGCGGCGTCGGCGTGGGCGCGGCCGTCGACGCGCGGCCGCGCACCGCCGGGGCCGTCGCCGCGGCCGAGGGCCGCGTGGCTGGGCCGGCCTGGCCGCGCCGTGGCTGCCGCGCGCGCGCTCGCAGTTCACGCCGTTCCGCGGCCGCCTGGTCGGCCTGCGGACGATCGCGGCCGAGGCCGTGGTCAGCGGGCCGCTGCCGGCCGTCGCCGGCGGCCGGCCCTGGTACCTCGTCGGGGTCGCGCCGCGGCTCACCGATCAGAGCCTCGAGCGCGCGGCGTTCCGGCAGGCCGACGCCGACGGCGACGGCGTGGCGGATCGCGACGGCGCCGGGGCGATCGTCCACGAGGCGATCGCCAGCGGCGAGCGCGCCGCGATCGCGTACGACGTGCCGTTCGTCGCGCGCGCGGGGCTGCGGTTCGGGCACCATCAGCTCGACGTCACCGCGCTGGGCGAGGTCGCGCGCAGCCCGCGCTGGATCGTCCCGGCCGAGGACAGCGCCGCCGGCGTCGAGCGGACCAGCCTGGTCGGCACCGCCAGCGCGACCTGGCGCGGCCAGTGGGGCGCGACCTCGGTGCGGCTCCAGGGCGCGTGGTTCCGCAGCGACCGCACCGACGACGCGCGCATTGCCGCCGGCGACGCGCCCGCGATCGGCTCGGCCTACGTGCCCCCGGTCACCGAGCTGCCGATCGGCGACGCTCGATCAGCAGGTGCGCGCGGCCTGCGCCGACGGCACCGGCGACGCCTGCCCCGCTGATCGCGAACTGCCCGATCGCGACCGGTTCTACTGGACCGGCGGCGCCGGCGCGCTGGGCCAGCTCACGATCGATCGCCCGAGCGCCCACGCCGAGGTGGTCCACACCCACGGCGCCCATCGCCTGGCGCTCGGCGTCGCCGGCGACGACGTGCGCGCGGTCAGCGCCGCGCGCTACAGCGGCGGCCTCATCCGGCAGCGGCTCAGCCCCTGACGCGTTCATCGACTACCAGCTGGTCGAGGTCGGCGACGGCCCCGACACCTGCGCCGGCACCGCGTGCACGTTCCTGGATCGCGCGACGATCACCTACCGCACCCGCACCGTCGCCGCGTTCGTCGCCGACACCTGGCGGCCGGCGCCGGAGATCGCGGTCGAGTACGGCGTGCGCGCGCAGTCGAGCCAGCTCGGCACCGCGCTGACCCTGCGCGAGGTGCTGCCGCGGGCCAGCGCCGCCTGGGACTTCCTCGGCGGCGGCCGGTCGCGCGCGTTCGTGGCCTGGGGGCGCGCTACGCGCCGGTGGTGCCGGCCTGGGCGCGGTCGTCTACGCCGGGCCGACGCTCTTGCAGACGCTGACCTTCGCCGGCAGCGCCGACGAGTCGCTCGGGGGCAGCGCCGGCGAGGCGGTCCAGCCCGACGCCCGCGGCACCCGGGTCGACGAGGCGCTGGCCGGCGTCGAGGTCGGCCAGCCCGACGTCGTCCGCCTGGGCGTGTCGGTGCCGCAACCGTCACCTGGGGCGCGCGCTCGACGACGAGCTCGGCGCGCTCGGGACCGCCGGCGCCGCCGCCGGCGCGGTCGCGACCCGCGAGTACGACGAGGTCGCGAGCTGGCTGACCAGCGCGCCGACCGGCAAGCTGGCGGTGCGGCTCGGCTACACGTGGTCGCGGCTGCGCGGCAACTGGCCGGGCCGTACGATCCGGTCGAGGGCTACCAGCTCGGCGGGTCGTCGCTGTTCGACGAGGGCCCGTCGGCGGCGTACGCCAACGCCAGCGGCGCGCTGCCCGGCGATCAGCCGCACCGGTTCTTCGCCGAGCTGGCGCTGCGCGGGCGCTGGCGCGGCCTCGCCCTCGACGGTGGCGTCCGCGCGACCGCCGCGTCGGGACGACCCCGCAGCGCGCGCATCGGCCGCGGCCAGACCTTCGCGGTGCCGCGCGGCGCGCTCGGGCGCCTGCCGGCCTTGACCCAGGCCAACCTGCACGTCGGCGCGCGCCGCGGTCGCTGGAGCGCGACGCTCGACGTCTGGAACCTGTTCGATCGCCGCGGCGTGGTCGCGGTCGAGGAGTCGTTCGCGCGCGACGCGTCGCCGATCGTCGGCGGCGACGCCGGCGATCTGATCTGGCTCAAGGACGACGTCGTCGAGGGCAACCCGGCCCTGCGCGTCGACGGCTACGGCCAGCCGACCCGGTACCAGGCGCCGATCAGCGCGATCGTCGCGGTCGCCGTCGAGCTATGACGGGCGGCCGCCGCCGCCGCCACCCGCCGCCGCCGCCGACCGCCGCCACCACCGGGGCGCGGGGCGCCCGCGGGCGCCGGCGCGGACGTGGCCGGGCGCTGCCCCTCGGGGCGCGCCGGCTCGCGGCGGTGATCATCGCGCCGGGGCGCGTCCGCCGCGGCGACGACCGGCGCAGCTCGTCGCGCCGCGCCTGCATCTGCGCCTGGGGCGACATCGCGACCCGCTCGCCCGGGCGCAGCGGCCGCGGCGCCCGATCCTCGAACGGGTGGCCCTCGATCACCGGGATGTTGATGCGGATGAGCCGCTCGATCGCGACCAGCAGCTCGCGCTCGTCGGCCTCGCAGAACGACACCGCGTAGCCCGACGCGCCGGCGCGGGCGGTGCGGCCGATCCGGTGGACGTACTGCTCGGCGACCTCGGGCAGGTCGAAGTTGACGACGTGGGTGATCTCGTCGATGTCGATGCCGCGGGCGGCGATGTCGGTCGCGACCAGCACCCGGATCTTGCCGGCCTTGAAGTCGGCCAGGGCCCGCTCGCGCGCGCTCTGCGACTTGTTGCCGTGGATCGCGGCCGCGCCGACGTCGCTCTTCTCGAGGTGGTCGGCGATCTTGTTGGCGCCGTGCTTGGTGCGCGAGAACACCAGCACCCGGCGCATGCCGACGTCGCGCAGGAGCTCGATCAAGAGGGCGCGCTTGTCGGCCTTGTCGACGTAGGCGACCTCTTGCTCGACCTTCTCGGCGGTCGACGACACCGGGGCCACCGCGACCCGGACCGGGTCCTGAGCAGCTGGTCGGCCAGCGCCTGGGCCTCGGGCGGCATCGTCGCCGAGAAGAACAGCGTCTGGCGGCGGTCGGGCAGGAGCCGGATCACCCGCCGCACGTCGTGGATGAACCCCATGTCGAGCATGCGGTCGGCCTCGTCGAGCACGAACACTTCGAGTTTCGAAAAGTCGCCAACGCTGCTGCGCATGAGGTCGAGCAGGCGGCCGGGCGTGGCGATCAGGATGTCGATGCCGCTGCGCAGCGCCTGCTTCTGGGGCTCCATGCCGACGCCGCCGAAGATCACGACCGTGCGCAGGTGCAGGTGTTTGCCGTAGGTGTTGAAGCTCTCGGCGATCTGCGACGCCAGCTCGCGGGTCGGCGTCAGGATCAGCACCCGGATCGGCCGCGGGCCGCGGACCGCGGGCCGGGCCGGCGTCACCAGGCGCTGCAGGATCGGCAGCGCGAACGCCGCGGTCTTGCCGGTGCCGGTCTGGGCCAGGCCCAGCAGGTCGCGGCCCTCGAGCAGGTGGGGGATGGCGCGGGCCTGGATCGGGGTCGGACGCTCGTAGCCTTGCTCTCGCACCGCGCGCGCGATCGGATCGATGAGGCCGAGGTCGTCGAAGCGCTCGGGCAGTGGTTCTTTCACGGGTCGCGGACCTTGCCACGTCCCGGCGGCCAGCGGGAGCCGCAGAGGCCCAATCCCGGCCGATCGGGCAAGGAACCACACCCGCGCCCGACGCCGACCGCGGGTCAGCCGCCGACGCCCAGGTACCAGCGCAGGCCCACCGCGGCGTGGAGGTACAGCCGCGACGCGCCCTGGTGCGGGCACAGGGTCGCGACGCCCGAGGCGAAGCCGCAGCTGTCGCTCCGGCCGACGTCGTAGCCGGGGCCGCCGTCGAGGTAGACCTCGAGGCGCGACGCCCGCAGCACCAGCGCCGCGCCGACGGTGGCCTCGAGCCCGACGTGGCGGTCGGGCAGCTCGTCGATCGACGCGGGATCGTAGTGGTGCGCGTAGTAGCGCGCGCCGACGCCGACGAACAGCGGCACTGCGCGGCGCGGGGTGGCCGCCAGCACCACCGGCGCGAACGTGACCCCGCCGCGGATCGTCAGGCCGGTGCCGTCGAGCGTGCCGGTGCCGACGCCGGCGCCGACGCCGAGCTTGCCGGCCAGGGTCGCCCACCGCACGGTCACGGTCGACGGCTGGCCCAGCTCGACGCCGATCGCGACGCCGGTCGGCGGCCCGGTGCGCGCGGCGACGGTCGGCTCGGCGTGCGCGACGCCGGCCGCGGCCGCCAGGACGACGAGGGTCCGCATCAGAACCCCGTGACCCGGAAGATCCGGCCGCGGGCGCCGTTGCCGGGCTCGGTGATGAGGTACAGGGTCGTGCCGGCCGCGGCGACGTCGATCGCGGCCCGGGTCAGGTAGACCGCGGCCCGGGAGCTGCCGCCGCCGCGGGTCGAGTAGACCGTGCGGTCGCCGCGGCTGGTCACCATCAGGCTGTCGCCGAACGCGGCGCCGCCGCCGGCCAGCCACTCGATGCCGCGCGGCTCGGCGATGCGCGCGTCCTCGAACCGCGTGACCGCGCCGGTCGTGCGGTCGACCAGCGACACCTCGTCGCGGTTGAAGTCGGACACGAACACCCGGCCGGTCGGATCGAGCGCGACGCCCCAGGGGAAGTCGAAGTCGCCGCCGGTCGACAGCGCGGTCGGGCTGGTCTGGGTGCACGCCGCCTGGCGCGCCAGCCGCTGGCGATCGCGGTCGGCGACCAGCACGCCGAGCGTGGCGTCGACGATCAGGTGGTACGGCTCGCGCGGGTTCTGGTTGCCGATCACGTTGCACGGGTTCGCGCTCTCGTAGCGCATGGTCAGCGGGCTCCAGGTCATCCGCATGATCCGATCGGGGCGATCGCTGAAGTAGAGGTTGTCGCCGGTGGCGTCGAACGCGACGCCCTCGATCGCGCCGGCGCCGGTCACGACCGCGTTGGCGTCGGCCACGCCGGTGGTGGCGTCGACCGCGCGGATGCAGGCGCCGTTGCACGGGGCGTTGGTGCTGCGGTCGGCGACGTAGAGCTTGCCGTCGTGAGGGCCGACCGCGATCGCGCGCGGATCGGCCAGGAACGTGTCGGTGCCGGTCGCGATCAGCGTGCCGGTCAGCCCGGGCGGCGTGGCGATGGCCACCGCCGGATCGACCGTCAAGACCACCGGCGTGGCCGCGGCCTGGTTGCCCGACAGGTCGGTCGCGAGCGCGTACAGCGTGATCGTTGGGCCGGGCAGCGCGTTGTCCGGGATCCGGACCCGGAACCGCACGGTCGAGTCGGTCGTGCCGCTGGCGATGACCGACGACCGCGTGGTCTCGAGCTCCCCGGCGGCCTCGAACACCACCTGGCTGACGCCGATCTCGTCGGCCACGTGGATCTCGACCTCGAGCGGCAGGCCCGGGCCGACGTGGTTGTCGGTCGTCGGCGGCAGGATCTCGACGGTCGGCGGCGTGCGGTCGAGCACCGCGAAGGTCGCGGTGCCCTCGACCGGGAGCCCGTCGGCCAGGATCGGCGCGCCGGCGCCGGTCACGAGCGCGGCGGTGACCGTGCCGGTGCCCTCCCAGGCCAGGCCGGCCAGCGTCGCCTCGAACGCGCCGCGGGCGTCGGTCTTGCCTCGGCGCCCATGATCGCGTGGTCGGCGTCGTTGCGGTCGGTGTAGGCGACCGTGCCGCATGGTCTCGCCCGCCAGCGGCGTGCGATCTCGACCGCCATCGCCCGGACGTGGAGCGTGCCGTCGATCGACGACACCACCTCGGGGGCGAGCTGGATGAGGACCTCGTTGGGCGCTGGATCGCTGCAGGCGAGCACGATCAAGCAGAACGCAGACGCAGGATAGACGATGCGCATTCTAGGTGGACCTCCCTGTCCGCCGTCCGGACAATGCAAACCGCGGCGCAGGTGCAACTGCGCGGAGTCCATGGGCGACCCGCGCCGCTGTGCACGGCTTGACAGCGCACGGTGTAGGCGGGACAGCGACGTCGGCGGGTCAGTCAGGGCGGTCCGTGCGCTACCATCGGGGCGTGGCCGCCGAGGATCTGCTGAGCGCGCTGTCCCTGCCGGACTGGCTGGTCGGCCCGGCGCTGATCGTCGCCGCGGCGGCGGGCCTGGCGGTCGTGACGGGGCTGCCGACCGACGACGTCGTCGTCGACACGCTGGCCTGGACCGGGGCGTGCGGCGTGGTGACGATGCTGGTGCGCTGGTACGCGCTGCCCTACGCCCGCCTCGGCGAGGTGATCGACACGACCGGGCTCGCGCTGGTCGCGGCGGTCGGCCCGATCGTCGGCGTGCACCGGATCGCGACGGTCGGCGCCGACGCGATCGCGCTGGTCGGGCTCGGGGTCGGCGCGCTCGGCGTGCTGGTGCTCGCGCTGATCGTCCGCCGTCGTCGCCGCCGCCGCCGTTAGCGCTTGTCGCCGGACTTGCCGCGGCCGAGCAGCCGGCCCGCGCGCGAGTCTTTGCCGTCGTCGTCGCCGAACAGCTTGATGCGCTTGCCGGCCCGGTTGTGGCCGATCGCGTAGACCAGCCCGGCGATGCCCGACAGCGGCAGCAGCACCATCAGCACCGGCATCAGCAGGAACGCCGGCAGGATCTTGAGACGATCGCCGCGACCATCACGTACACCGCCGCGACCGGGATGGTCCCGCGCAGCGACCCGGCGTAGAGCCAGCCGAGCGGCCCGAAGAAGAACGACAGCGCCGACGAGATCAGCCACGACTTCTCGCCGGCCTTGGTCGGCCGGGCCAGCTCGGCCTTGACGTCGCCGGCCTTGCGCGCCAGGACCATCGCCCGCTCGAGGTCGCCGGCGCGGGCGCCGATCGACGGCTCGTCGGGCTCGGCCGGGATCTCGTCGGTGGGGCGGGCGCGTCGTCCGACCAGCTCGGCCTGGCGGCGGCGCAGCGCGTCGGCCTCGGCCCGGCGGGCCAGGATGCGCTCGCGCGCGTCGGCCTTGCGCTGGCGGTCGACCTCGGTGGTGGCGGCGACCTCGGCCTCGAGCGCGCGCAGGCGCGCGCGTACCTGATCGTCGTCGGCAGCCACGGGACGAACTATGGCATGATTCCTGGACCGAACCATGCGCCGCCTGGTCGCTGCCACGATCCTGTTCGTCACCGCGGCCTGCGCGGGGCCGCCGCTGCCATCCGAGGAGCCGCGCGCGAAGACCAGCAAGCGCACCGGCAAGCACGGCTCCGAGGCCGTGCGCGAGGCCGAGGATCCCGAGCGCGTGTCGAACAAGGGCAAGGACTGGGACGGCTGGCGCTACGGCGGGAGCCGCGACGACTGCTTCTTCGTGGTCGGCCGCACGTGCTTCTCGTCCAAGGTGGCGGCGTGCAAGGCCGCGAAGTGCGGCGGCAAGTCCTGCGTCGCCGACGGCGGAGGTCCGGCGACGATCGCGTCGCTAGCCGCGCGCCCAGCCCGGGTGATCGCGGTGGTGGTCGCCGGGCTGTACCTGGTGCCGTACGCCGGCTACCTGCTGTACCCGGTGCTGGTGCTGGCGACGGTGATCCACGAGCTCGGCCACGCGCTGGCGGTCGTGGTCACCGGCGGCGCGGTCGCGACCATCGCGCTGGCGCCCGACGGCGGCGCGGTGACGGTCCACGGCGGGGCAGCCCGGCGGTGATCGCCGCGGCCGGGCCGCTGGCGCCGGCCGTGGTCGGGGCGGTTCTGCTGGGCCGCGTCGGGCTGGCCGCGCGCGGATCGGATCGCGTTGATGGTCGTGGCGGCGACGATCGCTGCGGGCGCGGCCGGCTGGATCCGCGGCGGGTTCGCGCTGCCGGCCGCGCTGATCGGCGCCGCGGGGCTGGCGCTGTTCGCGGTGGCGCGCGCGCGGTGGCGCGCCCGGCCACGCTGGTCGTCGCGCTCGGCCTCGGCCTGGCCTGGCTGGCGCGCCGCGAGTTGTTCGGCGCGACCGCGGCCACGCCCCACGGCCGCTTGCCGTCGGACGTCCAGGCCCTCGCGGCCGCGGCCGGCGGACGACCTCGACCTGGGCGTGGGGCCCGTCGTCGGATCGCTGGCGGCGCTGGCGCTGGGCGCGGTCGCGCGCCCGTGGCCCGGCGGCCCGCGTCAGCTCAGTCGTCGGCGCCGCGGTGAGCTGGGTCAGCACCACCTCGGCGAACTGCGCCGACGCCAGCGTGGCCGCGGGATCGTCGACGATCGCGCGCACGATCGCGATGGCTCGGCGGCGCTCGCCGCGGCGGTCGAGGATCAGCGCCCGGTTGACCTGCAGCACGCCGGCGGTCCGGGTTCGGTCGCGGCCAGGCCGCGCACGATCGCGGCCAGGCGCGCGTCGTCGTCCTCGAGCAGCGCCGCCAGGTCCTTCCACGCCGGCGCGAAGTCGGGCAGCTCGGCCACCAGATCCTCGAGCGCAATGCGGCGCGCGCGCGGCGGCAGCCACTCGAGCATCGCGTAGGCCTTGCTGAACCCGCCCGGCAGGTCGCCGTGGCGCTCGCGGCGGACGGTCGCGAGCGAGGTCTTGGCGGTGAAGAAGCCGCGCGGCGCCAGCTTGTCGACGACCCCGTACCAGCGCTCGGCCTCCTCGAGCTGGTCGGCCAGCAGGTAGGTGAAGGCCATGTCGTAGGGCGGGTACGGCCAGCGCGGCGCGCGCTGGTAGGCCGCGAACAGGAGCTCGAGCCCGCCCGGGAGATCGCCCTGGGCGCACAGGGTCCGGCCGCGCTTTCGTGCAAGGCGACGGCCTCGTCGGAGGGATCGCCGTCGGCCATCAGATGAAGAAGTCGGGGATGAGGTTGGCGTCGGGCACCATCGCGTACTTCGCCAGATCGGTGACGCCCTCGGCGGCGAGGACCTCGTCGTCGACGAAGAAGTTGCCGGTGCACGCGCGGCTGGGCCGGTTGAAGATCGCGTAGGCCGCGTCGGCCATGATCCTCGGGCGAGCGGAGCTTCATGGCGGCGTCGCCGCCGAGCAGGTTCTTGACGGCGGCGGTGGCGATGGCGGTGCGCGGCCACAGCGCGTTGAAGGCGATGCCGTCCTTGCGGAACTCCTCGGCCATGCCCAGCACGCACATGCTCATGCCGAACTTGGCCATCGTGTAGGCCACGTGCGGCGCGAACCAGCGCGCCTCCATGTTCAGCGGCGGCGACAGGTTGAGCACGTGCGGGTTCGCGGCCTGCTTCAGGTGCGGCACGCACGCCTGCGAGCACCACGAACGTGCCGCGGGTGTTGATCTGGTGCATCAGGTCGTAGCGCTTCATCGGCGTCGACGTGGTGCCGGTCAGGTGGATCGCCGAGGCGTTGTTGACCAGGATGTCGATGCCGCCGAAGGTCTCGACGGTCTTGGCCACCGCGGCCGCGACCTGATCCTCGTGGCGGATGTCGACGACGCAGGGCGCGGCCTTGCCGCCTGCGCCGATCTCCGCGGCCGCCGAGAAGACCGTGCCGGGCAGGCGCGGGTCGGGCTCAGCGGTCTTGGCGACGACCGCGACGTTGGCGCCGGCCCGCGCGGCGCGCAGCGCGATGGCCAGGCCGATGCCCGGCTGGCGCCGGTGATGAAAGGGTCTTTCCTCTCGGCGACATCGTGGCTCTCACATCGGGGGCTGGGGCATGGTCGGATCAGCGTGAAGGGATCGTACTCGGGCGGGCCCGGTACAGCATCTGGCAACCGGCGACGCCGGCCACCACCATAAACACGACACGAAAACGGCGACTGCGCCCAGCGTGCGCCAGAGACCGTCGCCGGGCGATGCGACAGAAGATGCGAAAACCGGTGATCGGGCCCGGGCACGACGCGGGGGGCCGATCGTCATCGATCGCGATCGGGCCGCGGATGGAAAGACCGCCAGTCAGGCCGATGGCCTCGCGCGCGATCTTCAGGTTCGACATCGACTCGCACCGGTCTTCGGCGCAGGCCTTCATCGACAGGAGCGTCATCGACAGGCCCATCGACTTGTTCGACTTGAGCCACGGCAGGAACAGCGACACGACCAGCAAGGCCGCTGCGACTGATGCGATCGACGCAGTGCCGCTGGCTAACAACGGCGATCATCTGCGAGCTGTCGGCGTACATGGCTCCCCCTCTGAACAGGCGCGCGACGATAGCGGAAGGCGACCGCGGGTCAGGCCGCCGCGCGCGATCCGACCGCGATCAAGCCGCGCCCGACCGCGATCCGACCGCGATCCGGCCGCGCCCGATCGCGGTCACATCCGGGTGTGGGTCGACAGGACCTTGCCCATCTCGGCGTACTCAGCATCGGCGCCGGTCCAGAGATCGTCGACGGTCAGGGTTCCGGTCCTCGCCCGCCGCGACCACCGCGGCCCGGACGATCGCGTTCTTGATGCCCAGCCGCCGGTCATGCGGAACTGCTCGGCCAGCGTCTGGAACGGCGCGTCGGTGAGCCCAGTCGCCGGCAACGGGAGCAGCCCACAGCGCCGCGCGCTCCTCGACCTCGGGCTCGGGAACCCGGACCCGGAAGTTCAGGCAACGCTGCAGCGCCTGGTCGATCGAGCTCTCGAAGTTGGTGAGTCAACACGCTGGCGGCACCGTCGAAGGTCTCCATGCGCTGGAGGATGGCGACCTCGAGGTTGGCGTGGCGATCCTGGGCGCTCGCGGCCTCAGTGCGCTTGCCGAACAGCGCG
>JADJUF010000010.1 GCA_016717005.1 Myxococcales bacterium
CAACTGCCGCCACGTGATTCATCACGACCTCGCGTGGAATCCCAGCACGATCGAGCAGCGGACCGGGCGCGTCGATCGCATCGGCGCCAAGGCCGAGCGCACCGGCAAGAGCATCGAGGTGTACTTGCCGTACGTGGCGGCGACCCAGGACGAGAAGATGTACCAGGTGGTCATGGACCGGGAACGCTGGTTCCAGGTGGTCATGGGTGAGGACTACCCGACCGACGTCCTCGCCACCTCCCGGCTGGCCGAGCGGGTCCCGCTGCCGGAGGCCGCGGCTGAGGGGCTGATCATGGACCTGTCGCTGGACGGGGGGCGCGCCGATGTCTGATGACGGGCTGCCGCATCTCGCGGTCGAAGCGGCCCAGGACCACGAGTTGGCGCCGGGCTCGTAGCCGCGGATCCGCATCGCGGGCGGATCCACCCGCCCCCGGCATCCTCGCCCGGCTCGCCCGAATGACCCGAGCCATCCGCGCGTTGTCACGGGGGACAGCGCGCGGCCGGCGGGGTGGCACGGCGGCTGCTGTAGGGAGTCTCACCGCACTCGCGCGGCGCTCACCAGGAGTAATGCCATGGGACTGTTGCAGTACGCGAACCTTGGACTGTCGAAGCGCCCCGACCTGACGCAGCGGTCGGTGTTCAATGGGCTCGGCGATCTCTTCCGCTACCTGAAGTCGGTCAAGAGCTACCTCGAGCGCGACGAGGCTATCCACAGGATCGGCTGGGAGCCGGCCGACCCGCCCGAGTGGGCGCGTCTTGCACCCAGTGCCGACGGGCGGCCCGCCGAGGGGCGTCTGGGTGGCGCTGATTCGATCGGCTGGGCCGCGCAAGGCCCGATCACCTCGAGAGATCCGCGCCGCGTTCCTGGACGAAGGGACGCGCGATGTCTACGAGCGGTCGCCGGCCGAAGCTGGCGACGAGCCCTCTGGCGAGCTTGAGCCCAACGACGCCTCGCCCTCGGAGCGGCCCGCCCGCTTCCGGTGGTCGCCAGATCACCGCATCGAGGTGCTCGACCGCGACCCGCGGGCCGGGCTGCTGTTGCTCGAGCGCCTGCCGACCCTCCAGGGCACCCGCGCCCGACTCGCGCTCCGGCCGAACACCTACACGATCGGCAAGCAGATCCAGGCGATCCAGCGCCTGCAGGACGCCCCGATGCAGGGCCACCGACCGCTCATCGACCTGCTCCTACCCGACCAGGAGGTCGCCTGGCAGTGGGTGGTGCCCGCGCAGGTCGACACCTGGCGGATTCTCACCGATGCCACGCGGGCCGGCACCGCCGAGCAGCGGGACTTCGTCAGCCGCGCGCTGGCCACGCCCGACTTCGCGCTGCTGGAAGGGCCGCCCGGCTCGGGCAAGACCACGGCGATCTGCGAGCTGGTCTTGCAGATGGTCGAGGCGGGCCAGCGCGTCCTCCTGGTCGCATCGACCCATGTCGCCGTCGACAACGTGCTCGAGCGCATGATCGAGCACGAGCACACGGGCGCCCTGGTCGCGGTCCGGATCGGCGACGAGGGCAGCGTGTCGGACCGGGCCAGGCCCTACTGTCTGCGTCGACGCTTGGAGACCGAGCAGCGCGCACTGCGCGACTTCCTCGAGCGCCAGCGCCCCGGCTCCGCAGCGCAGGCCATGCTTCGTGACCGGCTGCGGCGCGGTCGCACCGCGATCGAGGCGATGGTCCTCGATGCTGCCAACCTGGTGTGCGGGACCACCATCGGCATCCTCCAGCACCCGGACATCAGGGGCACCGGCGGCCGGCGGCCGGAGTCGGACGGCGAGCGCCGGCCCCGGCAGGGCGGCGAGCCGATGTTCGACATGATGATCCTCGACGAGGCATCGAAGACCACGTTCCAGGAGTTCCTGGTGCCGGCGGTCCTCGCGCGGCGGTGGATCATCGTCGGTGACCCCAAGCAGTTGTCGCCGTACGTCGAGCAGGAGGAGTTCGCGGTCGGCCTCGAGGCCGTGCTCGTCGGCGAGCATCTGCGCAACGCCTGCGTCGACGTGTTCAGCGCCCAGCGCGGTCGAGCCCGCGGGGCGACGCTGGTGGTGACCAAGGACGCCGCCGCGATCGAGGCCTATCGCCGGCAGGCCGAGGGGCGCGGGGCGCTGGCGGTGGTCGCGGAGGCTGGTGCCACGGACATCGCCCTCGCGGATGTGGTCCTCGCGTCGCCCGACCGGGTCGCTGGGGTGGTCGACGACCTGCCGCTCGACCTCCGCGCGGTGCGCGGTGACGCGCCTGGGGCCTGGCGCGCCCGACGGCGCAGCACAGGCGAGGGCAACCTGCCGACCTGGAGCGGGGAGGTCGCGTGGCGGCTGGTGCGCAGCTACGAGCAGCGCTTCGGCGGCAACGCCAGGACGGTCGAGGCGCTGCGCGACGACCTGGCGGCGCTCGAGCCAGTAGACGACGACGGGGAGCGGCTGGATCGCTTCCGCCTGGGGCTCGCTGGGGCTCGCCGGGTCGCGCTGCCCTCGGTGATCGAACTGCTGCGCTTCGGGTTCGAAGGTGGCGAGCGCCACAGGGCGACCGCACTCAATCGCGGCTTCCTGCCCGAGGTCCTCGCCGACCGCCGAGTCCTGCTCGAGTTCCAGCATCGGATGCACCCCGAGATCTCGCTGCATCCGCGGCTCGTGGTCTACGACGACAAGGCGCTGCAGGACGCGCCCGGATTGGCCGCGGCGAGGGCCTGGAGCTACCGCGGGCACCGCGCCGTCTGGGTGCACGTGGACGGCCACTGCGGCGACGACAACATCAACCGCGCCGAGGTCGACGCGGTGATGGCCGAGTTGAGCGACTTCGTCGCCTGGGCCGGGAAGAGCGGCCTCCGCGGCGATGGCAAGGAATGGGAGGTTGCGGTGCTCAGCTTCTACCGGGGGCAGGAGCGTGCGCTCCGTGAGCGGCTGCGCAAGGCCACCAGCCAGGCCAACGAGTACCGGACCTTCCGCTGGAAGGGCGTCCCAGATCGCCCTGTGTACGGTCGACCGTTTCCAGGGCCACGAGGCCGACCTGGTGCTGCTGACCTTCGCGAAGCAGCACCCGAGCAACTCCTCGAGAGCCAGAACCGCCTGAACGTCGCGCTGACCCGGGCGCGCTACGGGCTGCGGATCTTCGGCAATCGTCATCGGCTCGGTCACAGCGAGGCGCCCTTGCTCAAGGCGCTCCAGACCCTGCCGTCGGACGTCCACTGGGATGGAGGTGAGCGATGATCCCGACCATCAAGCTGAGCCGGCCGTTGGCGGTCGAGTCCTGGAACCTCGTTGCCACGGTCGGGCTCGCCGTCGAACGACAGTGGGAGCCGGCGCTGCTGCGGCTCGTCTCTGACGAGGGGCCGACGACGGCCGCCCGCGTGGGCGACCACCTCCTCGGCGGTCGCAAGGCGATCGCCGCGCGCCTGTTGCGCGCCTGCGCCGGGCTCGGGCTGCTGGTCGAGGGCCCCGGTTACACCTACGCGCTGACGGACAGCGGCAACAGCGCGGTCGCGACCGGCGGATCCTGATTCCGGAGACGGGAGCGTGGACCCTGTGGTTTCTCCGGTGATCGGCTCCTGTCGTCGCCGGTGCTCGCCCTCGAACCGTACGCCGAGCCCTCGACGTTCGATGATCAGCAGCGGTCGAAGCGCGGCGAAGCGCCCCGCAAGTTCGTCGGGTTGCCTGAGGCGGTCCGGGTGATTCAAGGTCGGCCTGTGCCCGTGCTGCACGGCAAGTACCCGCGGGCGCGGTTCGACGAGTTCAAGCCGCAGGTGGAGCCGGCCGCGCCGGACGACACCCGGTTGACGATGACCGTGGAGCTCATGCCGGCGCGCGCCGTGGCGACGGTCCGGGGACGGCTGGGACGAATGCAGGTCGACAACCTGGGTATCCCGGAGCCGGGGCTTCACCACGACGAGGCCTGGTCCGCCCTCCTGACCGCGGCCGGGCTGCGCGACCGGTGGGATGCTGGCGCCGAGGTCCTGCGGGTCTCGTTCGACGAGACGACCGACCGGGAGCGCGCCAGCTTCCAGCGCGATCTGACGATCAAGAAGCCGTCGATCGGGGCGTGGGGCACGTTCGACGACACGGTGCTCGAGCGGGTTCCGCTCGCGGCGAGGACGCCCGCGGACGCCGCGGCCTGGGCGCGCTGGCGGCTGATGCAGTCGGTCCGCGACACCGCGACGACCGCGCGATACGCCGAGTGGGCGAAGGACGCCGTGACGCCGTTCGGCAGCCTGGCACCGGTGCTGCCGACGCGGGCGGCGCTGGCAGCCGAGCTGCGAGGCCGGGGCAAGCCTGAACCGATCTACTGGCGGCTGCAGGCCGCCGAGGACTGGAACCTATGAGCGCCACCGCTGGAGCGGCGAGAGCCGTACGTGAACAGGAGCAGTCGATGAGCGAGAGCGTGGAGCGTTCGGCGGATGGCTGGTCCGTGACCTACCGCCAGGTCGTCGACCATCGAACGACGGTGATGCCGCCGGTCGTGGTCCCGCGGATCCCGGCGACCGGGCCGGTGCATGGCGGTACCCGGGTCATCGCCGTGAACCGCGAGGGTCGAGCGCTCGCGCGGATCGTCGCGGCGATCGAGGCCGCGCGAGCGACGGTGGTCGTCGGCTCGTTCCTGATGTCGTCTCCCGAGCTTGAGAAGGCCCTGCTCGGCGCTGCCAACCGCGGGGTGCGGGTCTACGTCCTGGTCGCGGCCGAGGCTCGCCTGCTGAAGGAGCCGAAGGAGGACTCGGAGTTCGACCAGCGCATGATCAAGCAGCACAAGGAGATGCTCGATCGGCTCGCGGGGTGGGTGTTAATCCGCACCGCGGGGGACTGGCACGCGAAGGTGGTCCTGGTCGACCAGGGGCCGGCGGGGCAGGGTTTCTTGCTCACCGCGAACCTGACCGCCGAGGCGCTGTCGCGCAACGAGGAGTTGGTGGTCGAGCTCACCGCCGGCGAGCGCGCCGAGCTCCGCGAGGTCGTACGCTGGGGCCTGTGGGGCGCCGCCGACCACGAGGTGGTCGAGCCCGGCAAGTTGACCGCGGTCCAGGCCGTGTCGGAGGTGCCGAAGCCCGTCCTCACCGGCGGGGCGGTCGGCACGCTGCGCGAGGCGGGGTCGCTGGGACGGGCGATGCTCGACGTCATCGCCTCGGCCCGGTCCGAGCTGATGGTGGCCTCGTTCGGGTGGGACGTGCAGCACCCGGTCGTCGCGGCGCTCTGTGCCCGCGCGCGCGCGGGCGTCGCGGTCACGGTGCTCGCGCGTGCTCGGCCGGCCTGCCGATCGGCCCTGATCGAGCTGGCCCGGGCCGGAGCGCGCGTGTTGATCTTCGAATGGCTGCACGCCAAGGCGATCTGGAGCGACGCCGGCACGGCCATCGTGGCCTCGGCGAACCTCGAGCCGCAGGGTCTCGACCGCGGCGTCGAGTTGGGCGTCGTGTTTGCCGATGAGCGGCACGCCGAGTTGCGCGATGTACTCCGTGGCTGGGCCGCCAAGACCGAGAATGAGCTGCGGGTGGACGTGCGCCTGGGCGAGTTGCTCGGTCCGGTCCACCTGTGGAGCCGGGCCAAGCTCGATCGGGTGGAGGTCATGCCGACGTTCTCGGCCAAGCCCGAGACGACCGTGGCGGCGTCGGCCGACCGCTTGGTGGCGCCGCCGATGGCTGCGGCCGGCCCTGGATTGCCGCTGCCGCTGGCCCACGAGCACGTGATCACGCGCATCGTGAGCGCACCCGTGCTTGAGGCGGGCCTCAAGCCGGTCGACGTGGAGGACGCGGCATCGCGACTGGCGGTGTTCCGTGGACCCAAGGGCAAGGTGGTGGTCGTGAGCTCGGTCGACCAGCTGGAGGCGGCCGCGGCGATCGCCAAGGCGCATGGTGGGGCCCCGATCGTGGTGGAGCGCAAGGCGCCATGAAGCGCCCGGGTGAGACTCTGGTCTGCTGGCACTCGCAGCGCGCGGGCGGCGACGTGCTGCGCCATGCCGTGGCCAACCTGCGCGCTGACCACAAGATCGCGATCGACCGCGTGCGGTACCTGATCGATGGCGCGGCCGAGGACGAGCGCGCGCCGCGCCTGGATGGGGTCGCGGTCGAACTGGTCCGGGTGCCGATCCAGGATCCCACCCGTCACCACGAGGTCTACGAGGCCGTGCGCCGGTTCGTCCGGGACGCCCTCACGGGGCCGGTGCACGTCAACGTGTCGCCGGGGACGCCGGCGATGCACGCGGTGTGGCTCGCGCTCTACGCCGGTGGGGCGCTGCCGGTCGGATCCCGGTTGTGGTCGTCGCAAAAGCTGAAGGACGGCACGACCCGCATCGACGAGGTCGACTTTCGCATCTCGACCTACCTCGCGGAGATCCGGAGGAGTGCCGAGGCGACGCCGACCACGGCCCAGTACGATCTCGAAGCGCGGTCGATGGCCCGTCGCGACGCGTTCGAGCGGCTCGCGCGCTACGGTCGCCTCGCCGGCGCACCGCTGCTGGTCCTCGGCGAACGAGGCACCGGTAAGTCGCGCTTGGTGGAGGCGGTCATCGCCAAGCTTCGGCAACGGCCGGTCACGACGGTCGCGTGCGGGTCGCTGGACAGCAACCTCGCCGACAGCCTGCTCTTCGGCCACCAGAAGGGCGCGTTCACCGGCGCCGCCGAGAAGCGCGCGGGTCTGCTGCAGCAGAGCGACGGCGGGCTGCTCTTCCTCGACGAGGTGCAGGACCTGCCCCGGACCACGCAACGCCGCCTGGTGCGGTTCCTCCAGGATCGGCGTCGGCGCTTTCGCCCCCTCGGTGCCGACAAGGAGGTCGAGGTCGATGTCGAGGTCGTGTGCGCGTCGAACCTGCCGCTGCCGGAGCTGCGCGCCCAGCTCGATTCCGATCTCTTTGACCGCATCGGCCATCTGATCGTCGAGGTCCCGCCGCTGCGTTCGTGTCGGGAGGATCTGGTCGATGACTGGCGACGGGTCTGGCGAGAGCTGCGCCCGGACGGCGACACTGCGCCCGAGGCGCCGGTCACCAGCGAGCTCGAAGCACTGTTCGCGACCCACGGTTTCCCAGGCAACTTGCGCGATCTGCAGCGCCTCGCCTACCTGATCGCGGCGTGGGCGCCGTCGTCCTCGCAGTCCGCGGCCATCCCGATGGCCATCGCCGAGTGGTCGCGTCGCGACGGCGGCGGAACAACCCAGTCCGATGCATTCGGGCAGGGCACCCGGACCGAGCGGGTGCGCTGGTTCCATCGCGAGCTGGCCCGCTGGGCCCTGCGCGAGCACGGCACCTGGATCAAGGCAGCCCGCGCGCTCGGTTGCGACGAGAAGACGCTGCGCGCCGACGCGAAGTGAGCAGACGAGCGTGTAAGATGTCCTCCTATGGAGATGACCTTTGTTGACGCCGCCGAGCAAGTGTTGCGGGAGGCTGGTGAGGCGCTGCCGGTCGCCGAGATGTGGAGGCGGATCACGGCCAAGGCCCTGGTCGAGTCGGTCGGGGTGACGCCGGAGCAGACGCTGCGGGTCGCGCTCCTGCGGCAGGCTGCCGGGTCGTCGCTGGCGGCGGGGAAGGGGACGCCGCGCTTCTACCGGCGCGGGGATGGGGCCTTCGGGCTCTGGGCCGAGCTGTCTTCGGAGCAACGCAAGGCCATCGAGCAGGCGGCTCCTGCAGGCGAGCGTGTGCCGGCGCGTGAGTTCGCCGCTGACCGTGCGGGCATGCGAGCCGAGCCCGCGGTGGCAGGTCGCACGCTGAGCTGGCTCGTTCCGGCCGAGGGGCCGCGGCGAGCGGCCGCGGAGTTGCTGGCCGAGTTGATCGAGGACGCCCACGCAGCAGGTCCGGGCCGCTGGAAACTGACTCTCGGGCCCCGGTCGTTCCGACTGACCGTGGGGCGGATCATCGTCTCCACACTTCAGCATGGGTTCTGGTTCGCTGGCCGACCTGACGCCCTTGCCCCGGCCGACCAAACGCTCATCGAAGGGCTCGCCACTCGCGACCTCGAGACGCCGCCGTACCGGACGTTCCCCCAGGTCGTGTTCTTCGCGATCGAGGTCGACCTCCTGGCCGAGGCGGCGGGTGCGGTTCGCAACGCCGTGAGGCCGGTGATTCGGGAGGCCGCGGCCGCTGGCGAGGTGGACGTTCACGGCGCGCAGTATCATTCCCCGGGCGCCGTCGAGTGGTTGAGCAAGCTCGTGGGCCGCGCGCTGCCGACTCCAACGTACGGGGCGGCGCCTGAAGACGACCCGCCGGAGACGGCCGTCGACGAGGGGGAGTTGTCGCTCGGCGACCTGATCGAGGAGTACGTCGACACCTTCGTTTCCAAGCCCGAGGTTCGCGACTATCTGGCCGGCTACGAGCGGGAACGGGCCGCGGCGCGGGCCAACCTGACGCACATCGACGAGATTGAGCGTGCCGGGGGCGATCCTACCGACTCGATCCTGCTCGGGCTGTTGCCGTACACCGACTCGGTCAGGCACCGCGAGGCCGGCGCGTGGGTCTCTCACGCGCCGGCGATCCAGGGCAACTTCAAGACGTGGTTCGAGAACGTAGGGTGGGTCAAGGCCGAAACCAGAGTGTTGGCCTTCGTACGCGCCTGCCTGGCCAGCCCGCTCGACGTCCGGAAGGCCATCGGGGAGTTCACGGCCAATCCGCTGTCCAGAGGTTTCGGTGTCGGGATGCTGACCCCGATCCTCAACGCGCTCGCGCCCGACGAGTTGCCGCTGGTCAACGCCAAGGTCGCGCAGGTCGTCTCGTACTTCAGCGGGACCGAGGTCGAGGCAACGCTCGCCGACTACCCACAGGCGTGTCGGTTGCTGCGCACGCTCGTCGACGGTGCGCCCCAGCTCCGCGATCCCCGCCTGGGCATCCGGCCAGGCGACGCCTTCGATCACTTCTGCCACTGGCTGGTCGCCGTGCGCCGGTATGCGTTCCCGAGCAACAGCGCGATCGGGGCGGCGCCTGGATACTGGAAGATATCGCCGGGGCCGGGGGCCGAGCTCTGGGATGACTGGAAGAGGAAGTGCATCGCCGCCATCGGCGGCCGTCTCCTCGGTGACCTGACGTCGGTCGACGACGAGGAGTTCCTGGCGCGGGTGGCGTCCGCGGCCGAGCAGGATCCCACCTACAAGCTCAACGGCTCGCGGCAGTCCCTCAACCTGGCGCGGATGCCGGTGGGCACGCTGCTCGTCGCCAACCGCGGCCGGAACGAGGTCGTCGGGCTCGGCCGGGTCACGGGGCCCTACCGATTTCTCGACAGCGGCGAGTACGTGCACGAGCTGCCGGTCGAGTGGTTCGACACGGACGCGCGGGTCGTCGATCGGCCGGGCTGGGCGCGGACGCTGGTCCAGCTCGACAAGACGACGTACGAAGAGATCGCGGCGTTGCCGCCACGGGACCGAGACGTTGGGGGCGGGGGCGGCGGTCCCCCACCGCCACGCTACGACCGCGCCAGCTTCCTGGCCGAGACCGGCTTCACCGAGGCCGACGCCGACCGCTGGCTGCGCATCCTGCAGGGCAAGAAGCAGATCATCATCCAGGGGCCGCCCGGCACCGGCAAGACCTGGGTCGCCGAGCGGCTGGCCCGGTGGCTGGTGAACGGCGCCGAGGACCGGATCCGGCTCACCCAGTTCCATCCGGCCTACAGCTACGAGGACTTCATCCAGGGCATCCGGCCGCGGCTGGTGGGGACGGCGGTCAGCTACGAGCTCGCGCCGGGGAGCTTCCTTGACCTGTGCCGGGAGATGCCTCGGCAAGGGCCGGTCGTGCTGATCATCGACGAGATCAACCGCGCCAACCTGCCCCGGGTCTTCGGCGAGTTGATGTACCTGCTCGAGTACCGCGACCGGCAGGTGCGGCTCGCGAGCGGCGGCAACCTCCAGGTCCCCCGCCAACCTCGTGGTTATCGGCACCATGAACACGGCTGACCGGTCGATCGCCCGGCTCGATCACGCCCTGCGCCGGCGGTTCTCGTTCCTGCGTCTGCAGCCGAACTTCGACGTGCTCGGCGGCTACGCGCGCAAGCGCGGTATCGAGGACATCGAGGCGCTCATCGAGGTGCTCAGGCGGATCAACCGCGAGATCGACGACCCCAACTTCGAGCCAGGATCTCGTACTTCCTGAAGGAGGACCTCGCGGACGCTCAGGTCCTCGAGGACGTCTGGACCTGCGAGATCGAGCCGTATCTCGAGGAGTACTTCTACGACAGACCCACGCTGGTAGGCCCGTTTCGATGGTCGGTGCTCGTCGACGGTCCCTTCGCCGGCTGGGGAAAGACGGCGTGAACGTCATCGACCTCCGCGAGTGGGAGTGGACCACTCTCGGTGGCCCGGCCCCTGAGGCTATCGCCCGCACCGTACGAGCCCGGCACCGGCGGCAGTTCGAGGTCGAGCCGCCCGATCCCATCAACGGGACGTCGTGGCGCCTGCGCTCGACCGGGCTGGTCGGCTACCTGCCCCTCGACGCCACCCACGCGCTGCGCATCGGGCCCAAGGTGCCCATCGACAGCGTGCTCGTGATGTTCGAACGCGCGTACGACCTCAAGAGCCTGACTTGGTACGGCGGGCTGACCTCGATCGCCACCATCGAGGGCCTCTTCGAGATCCTCGCCAGCATTCTCTGCCGGCGCATCGGCGACCGTGTCCGCAAGGCCTGTACCGCGCCTACCAGGAGGAGCGCGACGAGCTGCAGGTGGTTCGTGGTCGAGTCCTCGCGCGTGAGAGCCTGGCTCGCGCGGCCCGCGGCGCCGTCGCGGTCGTCTGCGAGTACGAGACCCTGACCGACAACCTCGCCGACAACCAGATCCTGCTGTGGACCCTCGAGCGCCTGCGCCGGGTCGCGCTCGGCCGAGAGGACGTCCGTCGTATGGTCCGCGATCAGTACCGGACGCTGGCTGCGACCCTCGACCTCGTGCCCTTCCGCGCCGAGGACTGCACCGGCCGCTCCTATCACCAGCTCAACCACGACTACCAGGCGATCCACGCGCTGTGCCGCCTCCTGCTCACCCTGTGCGGCGCCGCGACCGCCTCCGGTCCGACCGCGTCCATCCCCTTCACGGTCGACATGCCGCGCCTGGTTCGAGCTCTTCGTCGCCCGCTGGCTCGCCGCCGAGCTCCCCGACTGGGCCCGATCCGCAGCACCGCCTCGACCTCGGCTCCGGCCCTCTGCTACCCCGTCGACATCGTCGTCCGCGACCCCGCCACCCGCCGCCCCATCGCCGTCATCGACACCAAGTACAAGGACGACGACCGCCCCGCCGCCGCCGACGTCCAGCAGGTCGTCTTCTACGCCACCGTCATCGGCTGTCACGAGGCCTGGCTCGTCTACCCCCGCCCCGTCCGCCCCCTGTCGTTCGCCGCCGGCCCCGTCCGGGTCCGCACCTTCGGTCTCGACCTCGCTCGAGTCCGCGACCTCGACCCAACCTCGCTCGGCGCCGCCATCGCAACGGCTGTAGCCTAATCCGGGCCTAGAGCGGCGGCCTCGTTTACGAGCGCGTGCAGTTGGGCGGCGAGGTCGGAGTAGCCGAGGAATTCAAGGACAGCGTCCAGCATCTGCATCAAGCACATGCACGCCAACGTCACGGGGCGCCCGGATGGAGCACCAGCGCCGATGAGGAACCGTCGCACCGGACCGTCAGCGGTGTCGACCTCCTCGACGTGGCTCGCGATTGCACTCAACCCAGCGTGTAGTGCTCTGCAAGCCTCGGCATAGATCAAGTTGTAGGCGTTCTCGCGATCGACCGCGAGCGCACGCATCTTGATCGATTCGCTTCCCTTGATAGCGCCAGCCCACTTGTAACGGTCGGGGTATCGGCCCTTCGCTGCGTCGTGACGCTCCTGGAGTCGCTGGATAGCATCGGCCGACAGCGCGGTCGGGTCGTCCTTGTACAACGCCTGAAATGCCTTCGCCTGGTACAGGCCCAAGACCTCATCGTGCTCGAGAAAAAGCGCGGTCCGGTTCTCGGGGTCCTCCTTAAGGATAAAGGCCAAGTCGATATCCAGCTCGCAGATCGTTCGCACCGCCCCCATCGCATCGAGGGTTAGGCCGGCCTCAGCGAGTAGCACAACGCTTTGCAGCGATGTGAGGGCGCGCGCTAGCACCGCCATCGCGACCGCCCTGTATTCCTCGGGCGGGGGCTGCTGGACGAAGGTGTTGATGGCTGCAAGGCCAACATCCTGAACCCTCACCGCAAGCTTTCTGGCATCCGCAGGGTCAAGCGTCTTCATCGCTCCATCCTCGCACCGGGTGCGACACACGAACTAGGCCGCATCGCGATTCTCGCTGCCGTCGTCGCTGTTGTCACCTGACAGGCTGAGCGCATCCGCTGACGCGCTGGACTCGTTCGCGGCATCGCGATCGGCGAACGCCGCGACGGGTCGGCCACGGTGGCGCGCGACGCTGCCGACGGGCGCGCCGCCGTCACGGACCATCACTTCGCCGCCGCGCCGCGCAGGTCGTCGGGCAGGTGGCCACGGATCGTCTTGAACCGACGCACCAGGTTCTTGAACGCCTGGCCGGCGATCCCGACCCTGGCCTCGGCGTCGGACTCGACGTGGTGGCCGGTCTCGTAGGCGTCCAGGAGCGCGAGCAGTTCGCGATCGCGCGCGGCCTCGGCGCGCAAGGCGCCGAAGACGCGGGCGCGCACCTCGCGCTGGGCGACGAGGGCGTCCGGCCGCGTGCGCGGGTCCTCGCGCTGGGCGGACATCTCGATCTCGATGCCGCCGCCGTCCTGGGAGTCGTCCACGGCGGCCGGGGTGAGCGGGACGAAGCGCCGGCGCCGGGCGCGCTCGCACTCGTGCCAGAGGCGCGAGTTCACCGTCTGCTCCAGGTGGCGGCGCAGCGTGCGGGCCTCCGGGTGCCAGGCGCGCACGCCGTCCCAGGTGTCGACCACCGCGGCGTTCACCAGGTCGATCGCCTTGTGTGGGTCGATCCGGTCCTCGATGGACAGCAGCTTGCCGCACTGGCGATCGGCCCAGGCGATCAAGTCGGGCAGGAACCCCGGCGCGGCGACCTCGTGCTTGATCCGATCGGCGATCTCGGGCGGTGCAGGGACAGCAGCCTTGCGTGGCATCTCGACGACCTTTCTTCCCCGCCATGCACCGGGGACCACCAAGCTACGGCCGCCGTCTGACACTGAACGCGCGAGCAGGTCGTTGCGCCGGCCCCGTCGACAAATCGCCGCCGTCTAAGTCCTCGAACCTCGCGGGTCGGCAATACGCCGCGGACAAATCCCGCGTGATTTCTCCCCCGGCTGACGTCGCGCCAACCCAGCGATCGCCGGTCCGCGCGCCGCGCGCCCCTTCAAGTAGGTGTCGCCCGCCCAGCCTTCGTGCCCGCCGCCCGGCCGCCGAAATCGACACCGATCGACCAGCCGACCTGCTCCTCCCGCCTCGCTCGACGGCGGATAGAAGTATGGGCACCGCGATCCACCCGGTCACCGAAATCGACACGAATCGACCGGGCGACCTGCTCCTCCCGCCTCGTTCGACGGCGGATAGAAGTATGGGCATCGAGTTCGCCGCCGACCTCCACCAGGAGGCGCGCCATGTCTGAGCTGCACTACGACGCCGACGGCGAGCCGGCCAAGCTCCCAGCCGCGGCCGAGGAGTTCCGCGTCCGGCGGTTCCGCAAGCCGGGCGAGCGCGGGGCGTGCGAGATCGTCCACGGCGCCGACGGCGCGCCGCTGTACGTCGCGGTCGACACCACCTACAACGAGTTCCGGACGCTGGTCGACGGCGTCGCCGGCCGCTACCGGCTCGACCCGGTCGATGGCACCCGGGCGGTGTGCAGGGACGCGGTGCCGATGTACGTGACGATCGACCCGGCGCGGCGCAACGGCGGCGGCCAGGGCGAGGAGGCGAGCGGCATGGTGCGCGAGCTGATGCGCGCCAACGTCGAGATGATGCGGGCCAACGTCGAGATGACCAAGCACGTCACCGAGCGGCTGGCGGGCATCATGTCGGCGACCTCGGAGATCCTGCGCGCGGCCGACGGCGCCAACCTGCCGCGCCGCGAGCCGCTGCCGCCGCTGCCGGTGACCGAGGTCGACGACCAGGAGGACGAGGACGACGACGACCAGGACGCGGTCAACCCGCTGGCGATCGCCCTGGCGCACCTGCTCGAGCAAGCGACGCCGATGCTGGGCACGTACATGGCCGAGCGGATGGCGCGCGAGCGTCGGGCCCAGGCCGCGGCGTCGGCGCCGGCGGCGGCATCACCAGCGCCGGCCCCGGCCCCGGCTGCGCCGTCGTCGGAGCCTGCGGCGCCAGCGCCGGCGACCGCCACGCCCGCCGCGCCGACGAGCGACGCCTCCGCGTCCGCCGACCTCCGCAACGCCGCGCCGCCGCCGCCGGCGGCGCCGACGCCGGAGCAGATCCAGCACCTGTTCGCGGTGCGCGCGAAGCTGTCTCCGGATGAGCAGCGCGTGGTGATGGCCGCGATCCCACGCATGGACCCGATCGCCCGCGCCGAGTGGATGACCACGATGTGCGCGCTGCCGGTCGATGACGCGGCCGAGCTGGTGCGCTCGATGATGCCGCCCCTCCGCACCCGAAAGGAGCCCGTGTCGTGATCGCATCCCCCGAGAATGACCACGCGTGCCTCGACGCCATCACCGAGGAGCTCGCGGCCCGCGTCCGCGAGCGTGACCCGGCGATCGTCGAGATCGCTCAGGCCCACACCACGACCGCCGAGCTGGCGCACTGGCTGCGCTCGCTGCCGCAGCGCGACGACCACGGCGCGCCGCACGACGGCCCGAAGGTCGCGGCCTGCGACCCGCCGCAGCGGCTGCGGCTGCCGGCGGTCGACCCCAACTGTGTCGAGCGCGCCGCGACCTTTATCGCCGCGGCCGAGCTGATCGATCCGGCGCCGGTGCGCGCGCTGGCCACGACCAACACGCCGACCGGGCTGCACACCTACCCGATCGAGGACGGGCGCCCGGTGGTGCTCGACCCGCGGGTCAGCCGCAACGCCCTGGCGGCCGGCCGCTTCCACGACCACGGTGCTCGCAACGGCAGCGGGCCGGTAGCGATGACCCCGCGCGAGCTGATCGAGTGGCTGGCCGACCTGGCGCTGGAGCCGGCGGCGCGCTTCGACCGCGGCGCCGAGCGGGTGGCGCGCGGCCATCGCGCGCTGTGCCTGGTGCTGGACGGCCGGCCGCTGTGCGTGGTCGACCTGCGCGACGTGGCGTTCGTGCTGGCGCTGGCGGATCGCGAGGCGCGCCAGTGGGGCCCGGTCGGCCCGCGCATGGTCGCGACCGCCGCGCGGGCGGTCGACCAGCTCGACCAGGCCGCCGCGTCGCGCGCCCAGCCCGAGCGCGGGCCGGCGTCCGCGCGCAACCTGCCGGGGCCCGAGCTGCGCATCGGCGACGCCCGGATCCGCCCCGACCTGCAGATCCTCGGAGCGCTGGGCCGGGTCGGCGGGCGCCTCGGCTACGCCGCGGGCGTCGAGGCCCTGCGCATCAAGCTCGCGGGCCTGGGCGTGGGCCCGCCGGTCCTGAACACGCTCGAGCGCGAACTCCAGCGCGAGGGCCTGTCGCTGGGGCCGCTCGCGAAGCCGCCGGCGGTCCTCGGGTCGCTGTCGGCGATGACACCCGAGGCGCTCGCCGGTCGCTACCTGGCCACCAAGCTGTAACCGCTTCCCGGCGCCGGCCACGGCCGCGCCGACACCACCGCGCCGCACCTGCGGGCGCACCACCACCGCCCGACGGCGCCACCGCGCCGACGGCGAACGGCCGCGATCTGTCCGGCCGCAAGGAGACCGCCATGTCCGAGATCAAGCCCACGACCGCCACCGACACTCCGAAGACCACCCGGCCCCCGAAGCGCAAGCGGACGCCGGCCCGCCCCGCGCCGCGGCTCGCGCCGCCCTGGATCGAGGGCGGCATCGACTACGGCCCGGCGGTGGTGGCGATCGAGGACCTGATCGGCTGGGCGTTCGAGGTGGCGGCCGCCAGCGTCGCCGACGTGCCGGCCGACGTGCGCCGCGTGAAGAACGCGCGTCGCTACGCGCTGGCCGCGATCCACGGCCAGGCCGATCCGCGCGCGGTCGAGGACGTGGTGTTCACCGCCGCGCTGCTGGCGCGCGTGCTCGACGCCGACCTGGGCCTCGGGCTCGGCGACATCGTGACCGTGCTCGAGCAGATGGGGCTGCCGGCGGACGACGTGCCGCCGCCGGCGCGCCGGGCGCCGGCCCGCCGGGCCCCGACGGGCGCGTCGCGCCTCGACCTGGCCGCGGTCATCGACGCGGTGGCGGCGCTCCAGGCGCTCGCCCCGATGGTCCCCCTGCGCCCGCACGGTGCGCGCAGCGCGGCGCCGATGGCGTCCTGCGCCGCGTGCCCGGCCCGCGGCCTCCGCTTCGCCGCCTAGGCGGCTGCGTCACCCCAACCAGAAAGGACACTGCGATGGCGAAGCACAAGCACAAGCACAAGATCAAGAACGGGAAGCCCAAGCACCGCAACAGCGCGGGCGCGACGCCGGCCCCGCGCCGACGCGCGCTGCGCCGCGGCGCCGCGCCGGATCCCTGGACCATCGTCGCCGCGGCGGCGGGCGGCGCCGGCAGCGCGCTGCTCAGCGGGCTGGCGGTGAACCAGCAGATCGTCAGCCCCGAGGGCGCGGCGCTGCTGATGATCGGCGCCGGCGGCGCCACGGCGTACCTGGCCGATGGCAACGCGCGGATCGTGGGCCACTCGATGGCGTCGGCGGGCGCGGGCCAGCTGGCGCTCGCGATGATGGGCCGGCGCGCGATGACCAAGGGCGGTGGTGCGCCGGCGGCGCCGCCGGCCGCCGCGGCGCCGGCGTTGCCGGCGGGTGGTGCGCCTCGACCCGCCAACGCGCCCATGGGCGGCGGCTACGTGCTCGACGTGTTCCGCGACGCCGCGCAGCAGCTCGACCTCATCGACGAGGACGAGGCCCGCATGGGCATGCGCGACGCGGCGCCCGAGGGCTACGACCTCGAGCCCGCGGCGTAGCGCGACGACTTCGGATCGGGGTCTGGCGTCGGGCGAGCGATCACGGCTGCACACAACGAAAGGCAACGACCATGGCGAACGACTACAGCGTGATCTACATCGACGACGAGCGGAACGCGCGGCCCGTCCTGGTGGACAACCGCGGGGTGCCGGTGCCGCGCACGGCGGGCGGCTTCTGGCCGCGCGTGGGCGCGCCGCGCGCGGTCTACCCGCAGGGGATGCCGCCGATGTACGGGCCGGCCCAGCCGACGGTCGTCTACCACCAGCCCGCGGCCAAGGCCTCGGCGCTGGCGGGGATGACCGTGGCCGAGCTGGTCGACATCGGCGCGCAGCTCCTGGCGGCCGTCCAGCCCCTCCCCGCGGCGCCGACCGCCGCGGGTGAGCTGGAGACCGACGTGGAGAACCTGGTGCTCTACCAGACCGCGCTCGCCACCCACGCCAAGCGCGACGAGCAGCTCCGCACCCTGGGGAGCCTGCTCGGTCGCCTGCTGCGGAAGTAGGAGGACCCGATCATGGACATCCTTCGATCGAACCCTCCCGCGTACCGGGGCAAGGCCGCGTCGTCGACGCAGGGCCGCGCCGGGCTCCTCTCGGGGCTCTGGTGCTACCTGTTCGGCGGCGGGACCCGGCCCGGGTACCGCAGCGCGAGCGATGGTGGCGCGTCGGCGCCGGTGGTGTCGCGGTGCTGGTGGTCCTTCCAGGATCGCCCGCAGTACAAGACGCCGCCGGCGCCGACCGAGCCCGGCCCCGAGCCCAGCGAGCCCGAGCCCGACCAGGGCCCGAGCGAGTGCGGCGACGGCGTGCCGGTGATCGGCCGCGGCGGGGAGATCCACATCTACCCGGCCGAGTGACCACCACGACGAGCGACTGACCGAACGCGACTGACCAACCCGTGACGGTCGGCGGTCGCTCGCCCGACTCCAGATCCTGATCCGAAGTCGAACCCCATTCCCAGGAGCAACCCATGACCCAGCACGACGACACCTGGATCCGGACCGGCGCGCTCCTCGCCGGCGTCGGTGTCGCCGGCTACTACGGCGCGCGCTGGCTGACCGCCACGCCGCCGGCCGCGGCGGCGACCTCGCCGCGGCCACGGCCACAGGCGGAGCCCAGGCCGCTGCCGATCATCGACGTCGGGCCGGTGACCTCGCCCGACCAGGTCGAGGCGCCCGCCGCCGGCGGCCTGCCGCGGCACTTCGATCCGATCTTCGAGCGCCACCGCGGCGCCATCCCGCTCGCGTTCCTGCGCGCGCTGGCGATGCGCGAGTCGGGCATGGATCCCAGCGCGCGCGGCACCGCCGGGTGGGGCCTGCTCCAGATCGTCGAGGTCGTCCGCGCGTCGTTCAACCGCGCCCGCGGCACCCGCTACACGCGGGCGCAGCTGCTCGACCCGGAGGTCAACGTGCAGATCGCGACCTGGCTCCTGCGCCGGATCGTCGACGGCTACCAGCGTCACCACGGCGACATCGCCAACCTGCGCACCGACTGGCGCAACCCGCGCTTCGTCGAGCTCGTGGTGTTCGGCTGGAACGCCGGCATGTCCGAGGCCGCCGGCGTCGGCCGCGTGGTCGAGTACCTGAAGCGCCACGGCCACCGCGCGATCGACCTCGACCTGGTGCACGAGCACGCCCAGGCCGCCGGCGCCAGCCGCCATCTGTCGAACCCGGCGAAGGTCCGCTGGGCGCGCAGCGTCGCCGAGCTGTACGCCCGCGAGTCGGGCTTCCGCAACGCGGGCTGGTGGGCGGTGAAGACCCCGGGCGTGATCCTCGGCGAGATGAACGTCACCAACGCCGACGTGAGCGCGATCGGCCGCGACATCTACGCGACGTTCCGCCGGCCCTGGGAGCTCGAGTTCGACAAGGCGCGGGCGCGCTTCCGGACCGAGCGCGGCCGCGACCCTGGCGTCGGCAAGGACAGCGACCCGGCCGCCGAGTGGGCCACGGTCTACGGCTGGATGACGCCGCGACCGTCGGCCGAGGACATCCGCTGGAAGACCTACCAGGGCGCGTTCGTGCACTCCTGGGGCGAGTTCGAGCGCGAGTGGCTCGCGTGGTTCACCAGCAACAAGGGCACGTGGGCGCGCATGTGGCGCGGCACCTACGACCAGGCGCTCGACTACCGCAAGCGCGCCCGCCAGTGGCGCGAGCAGTTCCAGGCGCTCGGCGGCGTGCCGTCGGCGCCGGCGCCGCACATCCCGGTCGAGGGCGGGCCGCTCGGCGACCTGTCGCTGTCGCGGGTGGCGGTGATCGCCGGCGCGGTCGTCGGCGCCGCGGTCGCCGGCCCGCCGCTCATCCGCGCGCTGCAGAAGGACCGGGCGTCGTGAGCGCCGACAGCCCGCTGCCGCTCGTGCTCGGCGCCGGCGGCCTCGCCGCGGTCGGCGCGTGGCTGGCGCGACCCGGCCGCGCCTCGGTCGCCGCTGCGATGGCGCCGGCGGTCCAGCGCGAGCCGCCGACCTCGTGGGTGTTCCCGGTGCCCGCGCTCGGCGACCGCCGCGCCGAGGTGTCCGACGGCTGGGGCTCGCCGCGCGACGGCGGCAAGCGCAAGCACCTCGGCGCCGACGTGATGTTCCGCCGCCGCCACGCGCTCGACCAGGCCGTGCTGTACCCGCCGGGCACGCCCCACGGCTCGCTGCACTACTTCATGCCCGACAACGTGCCGGCGCTGGCCATCGGCCCCGGCCTGGTGACCCAGGCGCGCCGCACACCGCGCGGCGGCACCGTCACGATCCGCCACGCCGACGGCTGGACCAGCTACTACACGCACCTCGCCAGCCTCGCCGTCGAGCTCGGCCAGGTCGTGGCCGCCGGCGATGCGCTCGGCACCATCGGCGGCGATCCGACCGACCCGCGCCACCTGAAGCACCTGCACCTCGAGCTGTGGGCCGATCACCTGCGGTCACGCGCCATCGACCCGGGGCCCTGGCTCCGCCGCTGGCGCCACCGCACGATCGAGCGCGCCGCCCAGCACCGCAACCGCGGCGCCGCGCTGACGTACCGCCCGGTCGGCGCCCGCGGCGACCGCTACCCCGACTGGGTCCAGGCGCTCCGCGGCAAGTCCGGCGTCTACGTCATCCGCGAGCGCGACACCGCCGGCGATCCGATCGTCGTCTACGTCGGCGAGAGCCACACCGACAACCTGTACGAGACCCTGACCCGCCACTTCCAGGAGTGGCGCCGCTACAAGGGCTTCTGGCGCGGCCAGTACGCCGAGGGCCACGACCCCGGCCTCACCTACCGCCGCGACCGCGTCGAGGTCGCCGTCCGCGTCATGTCCGGCCCCGCCGCCCTCGACGAAGAGGAGCGGCTCATCCGCCGCCTGCGCCCTCGCGACAACCTGATCGGCCAGCCGGAGGACGTCCCGTTCTGACCAAGGAGCACACCATGCAGGACCAGATCGAAGCCATCCGTGCCGCGGTCACCGACGGCGCGACCCCCGAGCAGAAGGCCCACGGCGCCCAGGCGTGTCGGGCCATTCTCGCCGCGCTCGGCGCCCAGGCCGGCAGCCCCATCATCATGGCGGGCGCGCCGACCCCGCACCCGCTCGCCGGCATCGACCCCGGCCAGGCGATCGACCTGCTGATCGCCAAGCTGTCGGCCATGCTGCCCAAGGAGGGCGACGCCAAGGCCGCCGCCCCGGCCCCGCCTTCGCCGCCGATGCGCATCGCGTTCGTGGCGCCGCCGGTACGCGCGCCAGGACCGCGTACCGCGCCGCGTCGGAGGCCGCGGTGAGCGCGGCCCCGGAACGATCGCCGCGCCCCTGGCCGCGGTTCATGACCGCGAGCGTGGCGGCGGACTACGCCCACACCTCGCCCTGGACGATCCGCCGGCATGTCCGTGCCTGCGGCCGGCGGGGACGGGCGCTGGTCTTCGCGATCGAGGACATCGACCGCTGGATGCAGGGCGAGGCGCTGGCCCGGGCGGCGCCGGCGCCGTCACGGCCGTCGCCGCGGCCGGCACCGTCGTCAGCGGCGTCGGCTGTCTCGCTCGAGCGCATCCGCACGCTGGCGCGAGATCGCGGGGGGGCTCGCGGGGTTGCCGGAGCGGGCGAGCCCGTGTCAGGGTAGGTGCGCGAGCACCTCTAACTCCCCGGAGCGATCCACGACCTAGACGAACCACGACCTTTCCCGCTGCCGGCATCACTCCAAGGAGATGAGGGTGCTCGCAACAACTTCGTCGGCGCGGAACGCCGGTGGCGGGGCTTTGCCATTTTTCGGGAGGCTTCCATGGAGATCATGGATCGAGGGACCGCTGCGGCGGTCGGAGGCGATGGCGACGGACAGGGCGGGGCGGCACCGCCACGCGATGGCGCGCGGGCCCAGGCGCGCAAGGGGTCAAGCCGCGGATGGGTAGAGCGCTGGCGCGACGTCATCGCCGCCCAGCCCGAGCTGCCGGGGGTGTGGCGTCGACGCGACGGCGGCTACCACGTGCGGGCGCGGGTCAAGGACCCACGCACCGGCCAGATGAAGGAGATCAACCGGGCGCTGGCCGACGTCGCCAAGGCCCGCGACGCCTTCGCGTGGCTCCAGACCGAGCTCGAGCGTGCCCGCGCCGGGACGCCCGAGGCCGGCGCCACGGCGCCACCGTTCCACACCTTCGCGGCCGACGTGTTCGAGCGCAAGCTGGCCCTCGGCAAGATCCGATCGGCCTCGGGGCGCGCGAAGTGGGAGGCGATCCTGAAGCACCACCTGGTGCCGGCGTTCGGCGAGATCTTCATGGACCAGCTCCGGCCGCAGGACGTGAAGGCCTGGCAGGCGAGGATGGCCGGGAAGATCAAGGCCCGCGACATGGCGCCGGCGACCGCCAACACGATCATCTCGGTCCTGCGGCAGATCACCGACGAGGCGATCACCGACTTCGACATCCGCGACCCGATGCGCGGCGTCGACCTGTTCGACATGCGCGAGCACTCGACCTACACCGAGGAGGAGCCCAACTCGCTCGCGCCGGACGACGTGCCCCGCTTCCTGGCCACGCTGCGCGACATGCACCCGGAGCACTACGCGTTCTCGTTCCTCGGCTTCACGACCGGCCTGCGCCCGTCGTCGCTGCGCCCGCTACGACGCGCCGGCGCGCACGCCGACATCAAGTGGAAGGAGGGCATCCTGCTCATCCGGCGATCGCAGACGCTGGGCGACGACGTCATGGAGACGACCAAGACCGACCTGCACCAGCGCCTGACCCTGCCGCCCGAGCTCCTCGACGTCCTCCACTGGCACGTCGACGAGATGCTGACGCTCACCAAGATGCGCTCGAGCGAGCTGCTCTTCCCCGCCATCACCGGCGGCTTCCGCTCGCGCTCCTGCCTCGACAAGCCGTTCGCCGACGTCGCCACCGCGATCAAGCTGCCCCACCGCTTCACGCCCCGCGGCATGCGCCGCACCTACCAGGACCTCGCCCGCGCCGCCGGCGTCCACGACGCCGTCACCCGCGCCATCTCCGGTCACGCCACGCCCGCCATGCAGCTCCACTACTCGACCGCCCGCGGCGACGAGGTGCGTTCCGCCCTGGCGCAGGTCGCCGGCATCGCGACCGGGGCGAAGGTGATCGACTTGGCCACCGCTCGTCGGGCAAGCGGTGCTTGATGTGGCGTTGACGTCGCCCCTTGGCGTGCGAAGATCCCCACGGAGGTAGCGATGAACGGCACAGACGCGGAGCGGGACTTGTTGGCGACGCTGGGACTGCTCCTAATACACGCCAACTACGTCGACGAGGCATTGGTGGACCTCTACTGGACAGTGGCGAGGAAGTCCGAGCCAGACCTAATAGTCGCCGTGAGGGGCAAGACGCTAGGTGGCCTTGTAAAGGCGGTGTGCGATACGTACACGGACACGATCACAGACGGAGCGCTGCTGGAGAGGCTGGAGCGGCTCCGACCGCTACTGGATGACGCTCTCCAGGTCCGCAACGACTATGTCCATGCGTACTACGTCTTCACCGGTGGGCCCAGCTTGGACCGGACTCGTCGTCCGAAGAAGGGTGCGACCGTTGAAGTCCTGAAGAACGTACAGGTAACGGACCTGGAATCCGCGATAGAGACGCTGGGCGCTGCTCAAGAGGCGATCTTGGACTTGTACGACGCAACCGTCGAACACGTGCCGGGCCGTGACTTGTCCCCGCGGGCGGCGTGGTCTCTGCGGACGGCATCTGCACCATGCGCGCGTTGGGCCATCTCCGACTATTAGTGCAGCACCATGAATGTCATCGAAGGCAACGCGGGCCCACGATGAGTCGAAGGCGGACTCGCGACGAGTCACATGTGCCCTTGCGGGCACAGCTTAGCCGCGAGATGCGTCGATTCCTCGCCAACCCGTGGGCGGCATGGTTGTGGGCGTGGGCCTGTGTCGGCCGCGAGCACGCGGGGCGCGCGCGATACGAGCAGCGGTTCCCGTGGGAAGTCGGGGGAAGTCGTGAGCCGTTCGTGCATCACGGCGGCCCGGTTCCACCTGGCCACACGATCCACGCTGACATCGACATCTTTGGCGGGCCGCCGACTGGATACGTCGGCCTGTACGTCGATGGCGAATCCGTCTTCAATGGGTCGCGAGAGATCGCGGTTGCGCTGAAGAAGTCGTTCGACGCTGTGGCCGCCATGCTCAACATCGGCGGGTTCGATAGGAAGTGGTTGATGTTGACGCTTGAGCATGTCGGGACGGCGCGACGGATGTTCCACAGCGCCCCACCTGCTCCACTGGCGGGCCATCACAACCGCATGGCGATGGTCGCCTGGCGCTTAGCGATGGAGCAGGATGGCCGCACGGGGGCGTTTCGCTACCGGTCCTGGAGTGAAGCTCGGGACGCGGCGATCGCCATCGCGCTTCCGGACGCCACGGCAGCGGAGATCGCCGATGCGATCGGCACCATCACTCCGGCCGCGGTGAAGAAGGCACGCCAGCGGCTTCGGAAGAAGAGCAGGGCCCCCGGGGGACAGGTGACTCGGAAGAAGTCCCCTCCCCGTCGATGAGCGACAGGCCTAGGTTGTCGATGTGGACACCGACGACATGGCCGCGGCCCTGAAGACTCGATCCAAACAAAACCGGCGGCGACGGCTCCGGAAGGAGCTGCCTCGCCCTCAAGCCCCCGGTGGTGTGGGAAGTGGTGTGGGACCACCTCGACGATCAGCTAACTATAGAGCGGGAGAAGAGATTCGAACTCTCGACGTCAACCTTGGCAAGGTTGCACTCTACCACTGAGTTACTCCCGCAGCGTGGGGGAGCTTTTAGCGAGCCCGGGGCGCACTGTCAAGCGCCGGCGTGACGCAAAAATGCGCGGGCGTGGTAGCGTCGCGGGCATCATGCAACGGCTCATCTTTCGCGCGCTTGTGCTGGCCCTGGCGGGCCTGGCTCTGGGGACGGCTGCCTGCGGTCCCAACCCGGCCGGCAAGGTGCCGGTGTCGTCGCCGGTCTACTCGTTCCAGGCCCCGGACGCCGAGGACTTCGAGGACCAGGACGACGAGGACGACGACACGGTCCCGCCGGACGACGTCGACGCGGGCGACTCGGAGTAAGCCATGTGCGGCATCGTCGGTTACGTCGGGGGGCGTCAGGCGACGCCGCTCCTGGTCGGTGGTCTGCGCCGGCTCGAGTACCGGGGCTATGACTCGGCGGGCGTCTCGGTCTGGTCCGACGGCGCGAGCCGGGTGGTCCGGTGCCGGGGCAAGCTCCAGAACCTCGAGGACAAGCTCCTCAAGGAGCCGGCGCCGGGCACGATCGGCATCGGCCACACCCGGTGGGCGACCCACGGGCGGCCGTCGGACGAGAACGCCCACCCGCACAAGGTCGGCACGATCTCGGTCATCCACAACGGCATCATCGAGAACCACCTGGCGCTGCGGGCCGAGCTCGCGTCGGCCGGCGCGAAGTTCACGTCCGAGACCGACACCGAGCTGTTCGCGCACCTGATCGATCGCGCGGTCAAGGCCGGCGCGACCGACCTGACGTCGGCGGTGCGCGCGGCCCTGGGCAAGGTCCGGGGCGCGTACGCGTTCGTGGTCATGAACGACGACGACCCGACCACGCTGGTGGCGGCCAAGAACGCGTCGCCGATGGTGATCGGCCTGGGCGACGGCGAGAACTTCATCGCCTCGGACGTGACCGCGATCCTGTCGGAGACCCGCCGGATCCTCTTCGTCGAGGAGGGCGAGGTCATCACGATCACCAAGGACGCGGTCGCGATCACCGACTTCGAGGGGCGGCCGAAGCACCGCGAGCCCAAGACGATCACGTGGTCGGCGATGCAGGCGGAGAAGGGCGGCTTCAAGCACTTCATGCTCAAGGAGATCCACGAGCAGCCGCGGGCGGTGGCCGACACCCTCGTGGGCCGGGTCGACCTCGAGCGCGACGACGTGATCTTCGACGAGGTCAAGCTCGACGTCGCCAACATCAAGCGCATCATCTTCGTCGCGTGCGGCACCTCGTACCACGCGTCGCTGGTCGGCGAGTTCATGATCGAGGGCCTGGCCCGCATCCCGGTCGAGGTCGAGCTGGCCTCGGAGTTCCGGTACCGCGATCCGATCGTCGGCCCCGGCGATCTGGTGGTCGCGGTGAGCCAGTCGGGCGAGACCGCCGACACGATGGCGGCGGTGCGCGAGGCCAAGGGCAAGGGCGCCAAGGTCCTGGCGATCTCGAACGTGGTCGAGTCGTCGATCGCGCGCCTGGCCGACTACGCCTTCTACACCCACGCCGGCCCCGAGATCGGCGTCGCCTCGACCAAGGCGTTCACGACCCAGCTGGTGTCGATGGCGCTGCTCGCCATCTACCTGGGCCGCCGCAACGGCAAGCTGGCGCAGGCCAAGGCCCGCGAGCTCCTGGCCGAGCTGCTGCAGCTGCCGGGGAAGCTGAAGGACGTCGTCGACCACAGCGCGCAGCTGCAGGTGCTGGCCCGGCGCTACGGCCCGGCCACCGGCTTCCTGTTCCTGGGCCGCGGCGCGCAGTACCCGATCGCCCTCGAGGGCGCGCTCAAGCTCAAGGAGATCTCGTACATCCACGCCGAGGGCTACGCCGCCGGCGAGATGAAGCACGGGCCGATCGCGCTGATCGACGAGAACCTGCCGGTCGTGGTGCTGGCGCCGCGCGGCCCCAACTACGAGAAGGTGGTCTCGAACCTGTCCGAGGTGAAGGCGCGCCAGGGCAAGATCCTCGCGATCGCCAGCCGCGGCGACAACGAGATCGGCTCGGTCGCCGACGAGGTCGTGCTGATCCCCGACGGCGCGGTCGAGCTGCAGGCGATCCTGACGGTGATCCCGCTGCAGCTGCTGGCGTACTACGTGGCCGACTTCAAGGGCACGGACATCGACCAGCCGCGCAACCTGGCCAAGAGCGTCACCGTTGAGTGAGCGCCCGCGCCCGACCCGCGCGCGCCGTGACACCGCGATCGGCCGCGCGCCCGCGCGGGCGGTGCGGGGCGCGACCGTCCCGCCGACGAAGGCGCCGTCGCCGAAGGCGTCGGCCAAGGCGCCGCCGGCCAAGGCGCTGACCCACGTCGACGCGACCGGCGCCGCGCACATGGTCGAGGTCGGCGCCAAGCCCGAGACCGCGCGCGAGGCCATCGCCTCGGGCGAGGTCCACATGACCGCGGAGGCGGCCGGGCTCCTGGCCGCGGGCGCGCTGGCCAAGGGCGACGCGCTGGCGGTGGCGCGGATCGCGGCGATCAACGCGACCAAGCAGACGCACCTGCTGGTGCCGCTGTGCCACCCGGTGCGGGTGACCGGCGTCGACGTGCAGCTCGACGTGGGCGAGACCAAGGTCGCGATCACCGTCGCGGTGCGCGCGTTCGATCGCACCGGCGTCGAGATGGAGGCGATGACCGCGGTCGCCGCGGCGGCGCTGGCGATCTACGACATGGCCAAGGCGGTCGATCGCGGGATGGTCATCGGGCCGATCATGCTCGAGGCCAAGCGCGGCGGACGCACCGGCGTCTGGGCTCGCTAGCGCAGGGGGCGGGCGCTCGGCGGGCGGGCGCTGGGCGGGGTCCGGCGCGGTAGCTCGGCTCAGCCTTCGGCGCGGCGGGCGCTCGGCGTCCGGGCGCGGTAGCTCAGTAGCTCAGGCCTTCGGCGCGGCGGGCGCGCGGCGTCCGGGCGCGGTAGCTCCGGCGTTCGGCGCGGCGGCGCGCGGCGTCCGGGCGCGGTAGCTCAGGCCTTCGGCGCGGCGGCCGCGGGCTCGTCGGCGTCCGCCGCCGCGTTGGCGTCGTCCTCGGCGGCGCGCTCCTCGGCCGCGTCGTCGTCGTCCGCGTCGTCGTCGGCCGGCGCGGCGGCCGTGGCGCCGGGCTGGTCCCACGTGCGGATCTCGGCCCAGGCCCGGTCGAGGCCGTCGACCACGCCGTAGACGCCGAGCACCAGCGTCGCCCACTTCTCGCCGCCGCCGTCGAGGCTGCGGATGCTGAAGTAGATCACGGCGAGCGAGAACGCGACCTCGGTCGACGCGAAGAACACCGGCCGGGTGTGCTTGAGCACCAGCATCAGCACGGCGAACACCGCGACCACCAGCGTCGCGACGCCGGCGGTGGCCTTGCCGGGCTGGGCCAGGACCCGCAGGCCCGACTCGAACAGGATGATCGCGGCGACCAGCGCGATCGCGAACAGCGCGAACAGCTTCAGCCACGACTCGTCGTCGCCGGCGAGGAGCCCGCCGACGAAGCCGAGCGTGAGCCCGACGAGCGGGATGAAGATCTTGGGCTGGGACAGCACGTCCCAGACCACCGACCAGCCGCTCGGCGCGCGGGTCGGCGGACCGACCCCGACGCCGGGCGGCAGGCGGACCGCCTGGGCCAGCGCGTCGCCGACGGCGCCGGTGATGAGCGCGACCGCGGCGAGCGCGATGAACAGGACCAACGTCGACGTGCGCGTGGCTGGTGACACGTGGCCTCCTGCGCGGCCCATCCCCCGGGCCGGCGCCCGTCGATCGTACGACGGTCAGCGCGCGGCGCGCATCACCCCGGCGGGACGATCTCGGCGACCGGGACCGCGACGTCGGGCTGGCCGGCGAGGGTGAGGACGTCGCCGGGGCGGGCGCGGTCGACGCGCTGGTAGACGCCGTCGACCGGGTCGGTCATGACCAGCACCTCGCGCGCGGTCAGGTCGACCAGCCAGTACACGGGGATGGCGGCCTCGGCGTAGAGCGGCGCCTTGATGCGCAGGTCCTTGTGCAGGCTGGAGTCGGCGACCTCGATCACCAGGGCGCAGCGGTCGGCGAACTGCGTGAACGAGCCCGTCGGGACGACGGCGAGGTCAGGCTCGGGCATGGAGTCGGTCCACATGCGCAGCGGGCCCTGGGGCTGGACCAGCCAGTCGCCGCCGAGCTGCCGGACCAGGATGCGCACGAGGACCGACACGACCCGGGCGTGGGCCAGCCCGATCGGGCTCATGACCACGACCTCGCCGCGCAGCAGCTCGACCCGCTCGTCGTCGCGCAGGATGCCGACCTCGGCCATCCGCAGGTACTCGTCCCGCGTGATGTGGCGGCGCGCGACGCCGACCGAGTCGAGGGGTCTCCATGGGGTGCAGCATACCATCCGCCCTCCTCCTGCCCGCGGGATAGCGAGGGCCGTGCCAGCGGCGAGGGCGCGAGGTCCCGTCGCGGCGATGTCCAGGACGTCCGGATTCCGGACGCTATGGCCGAGGGCCGGCCGTCGCCGGACGCCGCGCTGCGTCCGCGACGTCGCTGCTATGCCGTCACGCCGTCACGCCGTCACGCCGTCACGCCGTCACGCCGTCACGCCGTCACGCCGTCACGCCGTTGTCGCCGTCACGCCGGTGTCGCGCACGCCCTTAGGGCCCACGCGTGAACAACTCGGTCGGTCTCGCGGCCGATCCATCCCGGCTGGCTGCGTTGCCGGCTCCGGTCCTCGGGTCACGTCCAACGAGGACGCTCCCCTCCGGTCCTCGCCGTCGCCTTGCCATCCGGGCGCCTCGTCCGCGATCCTCGATCGACTTGTTCACGCGCGGGCCCTTACCAGGCGCGGGCCTGACCACGGTCAGCGCGCGGCGCGCATCACCCCGGCGGGACGATCTCGGCGACCGGGACCGCGACGTCGGGCTGGCCGGCGAGGGTGAGGACGTCGCCGGGGCGGGCGCGGTCGACGCGCATCAGCCGGGCGGGACGATCTCGGCGACCGGGACCGCGACGTCGGGCTGGCCGGCGAGGGTGAGGACGTCGCCGGGGCGGGCGCGGTCGACGCGCTGGTAGACGCCGTCGACCGGGTCGGTCATGACCAGCACCTCGCGGGCGGTGAGGTCGACCAGCCAGTACACCGGGATGGCGGCCTCGGCGTAGAGCGGCGCCTTGATGCGCAGGTCCTTGTGCAGGCTGGAGTCGGCGACCTCGATCACCAGCAGGCACGTGGTGGCGTAGGCATCGAACGTGCCGCGGGGCACGACGGCCAGGTCGGGCTCGGGCATCGAGTCGCCGCGGACCGGCAGGGGGCACTGCGGCTGGACGTCGAGCGCCGCCGAGAGCTGCTGGATGAGCATCCGGGTGAGCCGCGTGACCGACTGCGCGTGGTGCGCGCCGATCGGGCTCATGACCACGACCTCGCCGCGCAGCAGCTCGACCCGCTCGTCGTCGCGCAGGATGCCGACCTCGGCCATCCGCAGGTACTCGTCCCGCGTGATGCGGCGGCGCGCGACGCCGACCGAGTCGAGGGTCTCCATGGGGTGCAGCATACCATCCGCCCTCCTCCTGCCCGCGGGATAGCGAGGGCCGTGCCAGCGGCAAGGGCGCGAGGTCCCGTCGCGGCGATGTCCAGGACGTCCGGATTCCGGACGCTCTGGCCGAGGGCCGGCCGTCGCCGGACGCCGCGCCGCCTCCGCCGCGCCGCCGCTGCTAGTCGGCCAGGCCGGCGCTTCGTGCCCCGCGACGCCGCTGCTCCCCGGTCACGCCCCGCTCGTCCGCCGCTGCTACGACGCCGTCCCGCCGTCCCGCCGTCCCGCCGTCCCGCCGTCCCGCCGACACGCCGTCCCGCCGACACGCCGGCACGCCGTCACGCCGTCACGCCGTCACGCCGTCACGCCGTCACGCCGTCACGCCGTCACGCCGGGGCGTACGGGACGCCGCTGTCGCGCACGCCCTTGCCGAGCGCGCGCTTGACCGCGCTCTGGGCGCGGAACGCCGAGGCCAGGACCGCGTGCTTGACGCGATCGCGGGCGGGCGAGGCGCCGACCGGGCGCGGCGTCAGGCCGAGGCGGCGCAGCTTGGCGTTGCCGCGGTAGAGGAGCTCGTTGGCGCGGGTCGAGTCGGTGTAGTAGGTGAAGCTGATCGTCACCGACGGCTCGGGGCCGTTCTCGACCATGTGGCCGGTGGTCGAGGGCATGTAGCCGCCGGCGCCGGGGGCGAGGTCGAAGACGCGGGCGCGGTCGCGGTGCGCGTCCTTCCAGGTCACCAGGTCGCGCGAGTGGCCGTCGTGGAACAGCTCGAGCGCGCGCTCGCTGACCACCGCGCGATCGTCGTGGGGCCACACGTACAGCTTCTTGGTGCCGCGGATCTGCAGGATGAAGTTGTGCTCGTGGTCGATGTGGAACGGCGTCACCGCGCCGGGCGACGACACGAAGATCCAGCCGGCGCGGTAGCACATGCCGGGATCGACGCGATCGATCGCGGGCCGCAGCTCGTCGAGGATCTCGTCGATGAACGCGCGGTAGGTCGGGTCGGCCTGGACGTTCAGGAGCGACATCCACGCGTTGGCGCGGGCGACGTCAGCGAGGGTCTCGGCCGCGGTCTTGCCGGTCGGGTGCAGCTGCGGCGCGTCGGCGAAGCTGGTGCCGGCGGTGGCCGCGGCCGAGTGCGTGCGCACCAGCTTGCGGGCCTGCTGGCGCTTGCCCAGCTCGACCAGCGCGTCGAGCTGGAGCAGCGGGTGCGTCGACAGGGCGTGGGTGAGCCCGGTGATCTTCCACGGGTCGAACGCGGTGGGGAGGTGGATGCGTGGGCCGGCCATGCGAGGGCCGAGGATAGCAGCCGGGCGCGGCCACGGGCCGCAGCCGCGCGCGTTGCGACCACCGGTCGTGGCTGCCAAGGTCGGTCCATGCAGGCGGACTTCTGGGATCAGGTCTACGGCAGCGACGACCACGTCTACGGCACGACGCCCAACGACTTCCTGCGGGCGCACGCCGGGCGCATCCCGCCGGGGCCGGTCCTGTGCCTGGCCGAGGGCGAGGGCCGCAACGCGGTGTACCTGGCCCAGCGCGGCCACGCAGTGACCGCGGTCGACCAGTCGCCGGTGGGCCTGGCCAAGGCGACGCGCCTCGCCGACGACCACGGCGTCGCGCTCGAGACCGTGTGCGCCGACCTCGCGGTCTACCAGCCGCCGCTCGGGCACTTCGCCGGCGCCGTGGCGATCTTCGCGCACGTGCCGCCGGCGGTGCGCGGCCCGATGTACGCGCGGGCGATCGCCGCGCTGCGTCCCGGCGGGGTGATGCTGGTCGAGGTCTACGCGCCGCGCCAGGTGACGATGGGCACCGGCGGGCCCAAGGACCCCGCGATGCTGGCCGATCTCCCGACCCTGATCGCCGCGCTGGCCGGGCTCGACCTCGAGCTGGCCGAGGAGGTCGAGCGCGACGTGGTCGAGGGCCGCCTGCACACCGGGCGCGCGGTGACGCTGCAGATCATCGGCACCAAGCGCTGACCCGCGCGCGCCATCGGCTAGAGTGCCGGCGTGGGAATCATCGACGTCAGCAAGCGCATCGGCAAGCACGCCTGGCGTGTGCCCGGGCTGGGCCAGGTGCTCGAGGCCGACTACGCGCGGACGTTCGCGCGGCGGCCGCCGGGCTGCTTCCGCGGCGTGTACCGCAGCTTCGCCGAGGCCGAGGCCTCGATCCCGAGCGGGCACCCGGTCGGCTACGATCACGACGCGATGTCGACGATGTACCGAAGCCGCATGGACAAGGCCTGCCAGAGCGACTACGCGGTGCTGCTCTGGCTGCGCGAGATCCTGCGCGCCAAGCCGGGGTCGTTCGTGTTCGACGTCGGCGGGCACGTCGGCGTCAGCTACCACGGCTGGAAGAAGTACCTCGACTACCAGCCGGGCCTGCGGTGGCTGGTCGAGGACGTGCCGGCGATCGTCAAGGTCGGCGCCGAGCTGGCGGCCGAGCGCGGCGGCGCCGGGCTCGAGTTCACGAGCGAGCTGGGCGCGGGCCGCGGCTGCGACGTGCTGCTGTGCGCGGGCGCGCTCCAGTACGTCGACCTGACGGTGCCGCAGCTCCTCGACGCGGTCGGCTCGCGGCCGCAGCACCTGATCCTGAACAAGATGCCGGTCTACGACGGCGAGGGCTTCGTGACCGTGCAGTCGACCGGCCGCGCGTTCCACGCCTACCGCATCTACAACGGCCCCGAGCTGGTCACCGGCATCACCGCGCTGGGCTACACGCTCGTCGACGACTGGACCAACCGCGAGCAGCACTGCGAGATCCCGTTCACGCGCGGCAAGGACATCGACGCGTACACCGGGTACTACTTCACGTTGGCGAGGCCGAGGTCGTAGATCTCGCCGGCGTCGCCCGCGGCGACGCGGTGGGCGTGGGCGGTCAGCCAGGCCGCGAGGTCGGCGTCGATCGGCCGCTGCGCGACGTGGACGTAGTAGCGGGCGCCGCGCAGCGCGTAGTCGGCGATCGCGGTCGCGCCGGCGAGGTCGTTGGGCACGACCCAGCCCTTGGCGCGCGCGAGGTAGAACACCCGCGGGTCCTGGAAGTTGTTCGTGGTGTGCCACTGCTGGTTGTAGCCCTCGGCCCGGGCGCGCACGACGACGCGGGTGCCGGGCGGCGCCAGGGCCGCGAGCTGCGCGCCCATGATCGACTCGGGCTCGCGTGGCAGCGCCCGGACGAACCGCACCGCGCGCGCGCTCAGCGCCAGCGCCGCGATCGCCGCCAGCGCCAGCACCACGCGCGGGCGCGGCAGCTCGGCGGCGACGTGGGCGACCAGCCACGCGCCGAGCACGACGTGCGGCAGGAGGTAGTGCGTCCCGAACGTGCTGGCGGTGTAGCGGAACGCCAGGAGCGACAGCGCCAGCGCGGCGCCGGCGAGGGCCAGCTCCTCGCACGCGAACCGGCGCCGGACGGCGAGGTAGAGCGCCGCGGGGACCGCGAGCAGGCCGACGCCCCAGACCACGCCGAAGCGCGCCAGCTCGCGCCAGGGCTCGACCGCGGCCAGGGCCGACAGCGCCGGCAGCTTGCTGTCGCCGCCGGACAGCACGCCGAACGTGTTGCCGTAGGTGACGTAGAGCGTGCGCGCGTACAGCAGGAAGGCCCCGACGATCGCCAGCACCGCGGCCCAGCCCAGCCACAGCCGCGGCCGCCGCAGCGCCGGGCGGTGGGCCAGCGCGACCACGGCCACCTGCGCGAGGCCCAGCTCGAGCGTGGTCGGCTTGACCAGCCCGGCGATCGCGGTCGCGGCGATCCAGGTGGCGAGCGCGCGCGCGGACGGCCGCGCCAGATCGTCGAGGAACGCCAGCCAGCCGATCGTGAACGCCAGGAACGCCAGCGGGTCGGGCTGGATCGACGTCGACGCGACGATCGTGCCCTGCATCGACAGCGCCGCGAGCAGCGCGACGTACGCCGGCACCTCGCCGAACCGGCGGGCCAGCGCGCCGAACAAGAGCGCGCACGCCAGCGCGACGCAGGCCAGCGACACCAGCTGCGCCGGCAGCTCGACGTCGCCGGTGGCCGTCGCGAGCGCCGCGACGATCGCGGGGTAGAGCTGCAGCTCGGTCTCGACGTAGCCGGGGCCGTCGCCGCGCCAGTCGATGCGCGGCCGCAGCGGATCGAACTCCTCGTCGACGAAGTTGCGGGCGATCGCCGCGGTGTCGGCCTGGCGCCAGCCCTGCCAGTCGTCGGTGATCGCGGCCGGGCGGCGCGCCATGACCATGAACACCGCCCACGCGGCGATCGTCGCGTAGGCCGCGAGCCGCCACGTGCGATCGATCATGACTTGAGCGCGGACCACAGGCGGCGCAGGCGCGAGGTCGGCGCCGGCGGCTCGGGCGGGCGTGGTGGCTTTGGCCCGGACGGTGGCGCCAGGGCGCTTTCATACTCCCGAGCGAGTTGCTCCAGGTTGTGGAAGAAGAATGCGCGTGGGCTGACGCGCTTGCCCGTCCGTTGCTCAAGCTTTGCGATGGCCTGCATTACTAGGAGGGAGTGGCCGCCAAGGTCGAGGAAGTTGTCGTAGATCGAGATTCGCTGGGCGCCAAGCAGGCTCTTCCAGACGTCTGCGACGAGGTTCTCGGCCGGCGTTCGCGGCCCAGCATAGGGGCCTGCCACCGGCGCGGCGCCGGCGTCGGTCGGGGCCGGCAGGGCCCGGCGATCGACCTTGCCGTTGGGCGTGAGCGGCAGGGCCGGCAGCGGCACGAACACCGCGGGGATCATGTAGTCGGGCAGGGCGTCGCGGAGGTGCTCGCGCAGCGCCGCGGCGGCGGGGGCGTCGCCGCCGGACGCGACGAGGTAGGCGATCAGGCGCTGCTCGCCGCCGGGGCCGGGGCCGGCGACGACCGCGGCCTGGGCGATCCGCGGGTGGCGGGCGAGCGCGACCTCGATCTCGCCGAGCTCGATGCGGTAGCCGCGGATCTTGACCTGGAAGTCGGTGCGCCCGAGGTGCTGGAGGGTGCCGTCGGCGCGCCAGCGGCCGAGGTCGCCGGTGCGGTACAGGCGGGCGTCCGGGGCGGCGGCGAACCGATCGGGCACGAACCGCTCGGCGGTCAGCTCGGGGCGGTTGTGATAGCCGAGCGCGACGCCGAGGCCGCCGATCGCGAGCTCGCCGGGGACGCCGATCGGCACCGGCTGGCCGGCGTCGTCGACGACCCAGACCGTGGTGTTGGCGATCGGCGTGCCGATCGTGAGGTCGCCCTGGCCGGGCTCGATGCGCGCGCAGGTCGACCAGACCGTGGTCTCGGTGGGGCCGTACATGTTCCAGAGCGCGCCGGTGCGCTCGAGCAGGGCCTCGGCGAGCTCGACCGGCAGGGCCTCGCCGCCGCACAGCGCGGTGAAGCCGGCGCCGCCGCGCCAGCCGGCCTCGACCAGCATGCGCCAGGTGGCCGGGGTGGCCTGCATGATCGTCGCGCGCGCTTCCTCGAGCAGGGCCCGCAGCGCGTGGCCGTCGGTGGCCTGGTCGCGGCTGGCCAGGATGATCTCGGCGCCGACCGCGAGCGGCAGCCACAGCTCGAGCACGGCGATGTCGAACGACAGGGTCGTGACCGCGCACAGGCGATCGGCGGCGGTCAGGCCGGGCCGCGCGGCCATGCTGGCGAGGAAGTTGGTGACGGCGCGGTGGGGGACGGCGACGCCCTTGGGCAGGCCGGTCGAGCCCGAGGTGTAGATCAGGTAGGCGGCGTCGTCGGCGGTGGCGGCGCTGGCAGGCCCGGGCCCGGCCTCGGGCAGCGGGTCGCCGTCGAGGCGGAGGACCTGCGCGGCGGCGACGCCGAGGTCGGCGAGGTCGCGATCGGCGACGACGGTGTGGGCGCCGCTGTCGGCGAGCATGAACGCGAGGCGATCGCGGGGGAACGCGGGATCGAGCGGCAGGTAGGTGGCGCCGGCGGCGGCGACGCCGAGCAGCGCGGCGATCATCGCCGGGCCGCGCTCGAGGTGCAGCGCGACCACGGCGCCGCGGCCGACGCCGCGCGCGCGCAGGGCCGCCGCGATCCGATCGCGCTGCGCAGCCAGCTCGCCGTAGGTGGTGGCGGCGCCGGCGCAGCGGATCGCGACCTGGGCGGGATCGCGCGCGAGGCCGGGCGCGACGTACGCGGCCAGGTTGGCCGCGGTGGGCGGCGGCGTCGCGGTGGCGTTCCACGCGTCGAGCTGGGCGCGCTCGTCCTCGGTGATCGCCAGGAGCTCGCGCACCGGGCGCTCGGGGTGCGCGGCGATCGCGGTGACCAGCGCCAGGAACCGCCGCGCCAGGCGCTGCGCGGTGTCGGCGGTGAGGATGTCGGTATTGTAGTTGAGGCTACCGACCATGCCACGTGAGGTGTCCGTGAGCCACAGGGCGAGGTCTTGCATGGCTGCCGGCGGAAATACTCTCAGGGCCTCGAGTTCGAGTTCGCCCCATCTCAGTACTCTCGCGCGACGATCCTGGTAAGCGAGAAACGCTTGGTAGATCGGAGAGCGGCTCGGATCGCGGACGAGATCGACGACACGAACCAGATGCTCGAAAGGGACGTCCTGGGCTCCGAATGCCTCGACCGTGTCGACGCGCACCGCGGCGACCAACTGGCTGAACGATTGGTCAACGTCCAGGGTGAAGCGCAGGGGGATCGCGTTGGCGAAGAAGCCCACAACGCGAGCGAGATCTGGGTGAACGCGCCCGTGTACGGGCGTGCCGATTACTAGATCGGACTGGCGGGTGAGTTGAGATAGGAACACTGCCCATGCTGCGAGCAGCACCATGAACGGTGTCGCACTGTGCTGGCTAGCTAGTGCGCGGAGCTCGGCGCTGGTCTTGTCGTCGAGTTCGATCCATTCGGTGGCCCCATTGCCGGTCATGGTCGCGGGGCGCGGGAAATCGGTCGGGAGGTCAAGCGACTCGGGGGCGCCGGCAAGCTTGCCCTTCCAGTAGGCGAGCTGACGTTCGAGTTCAGGGCCAGTCATCCACATCCGGTGCCACTCGCTGAAGTCAGCGTAGGTCACGGGCAACGATGGAAAGGTTGGTGTTTCACCAGCCACGAGGCTCACGTATGTGGTTCCGAGTTCCTCAAGGATGATTGCCAACGAGGTGCCGTCGAAGATGGCGTGATGCACCACCAGCATGAAGACGTGCTCATCGGCGGTCGTGCGCCAGAGGTTGGCGCGGAGCAGCGGCGGGATCCCGATGTCGAAAGGTCGGGCAGCCTCCGCATCGAGCCGCTCGGTCAGTGACAGCACGTCGCCGTCCGCGACTGGGGTCGTCAAGTCGTCGAAGTCGATCGGTACAGATACGTGAGCCGCGATCGCCTGGAAAGGCACACCGTCGTGCAAGCCAATGGAGGTCCGCAGCGCCGCGTGTCGTTCGAGAAGTAGATCGAGTGCCCGCTGAAGCAGGCGACGGTCGACGTCGCCGCGCAGGCCGAACGCGGCTGGCATGTTGAACAGCGGACGTGCACCTTGGAGTTCCTCAAGGTACCAAGCGCGCTGCTGTGCCAGTGATAGCGGGGGCGGCGTAGAGGCGGTGCGCTTCGGGAGCGCGAGACGGTCAAGTCTGGTCGGGCGGTTCGCGAAGATCCAGCGCGACAGTCCAGCGGTAGTTGGATGCGTGAACGGAGCACGCATCGGAAGGTCCCACCCGAGCGCGCTCGACAGTCGAATCGTCACGCGGGCGACCAGCAGAGAATGGCCGCCGAGTGCGAAGAAGTCGTCGTCGACGCCGACCTGCGGGATCTCAAGTACGTCTGCGAAGGTCTGCGCGATCAGCTGCTCCATCGCGTCGCGCGGCGCGGCGTAGCTGACCACCGGCGCGGCGCCGGCGTCGGTCGGGGCCGGCAGGGCCCGGCGATCGACCTTGCCGTTGGGCGTGAGCGGCAGGGCCGGCAGCGGCACGAACACCGCGGGGATCATGTAGTCGGGCAGGGCGTCGCGGAGGTTCTCGCGCAGCGCCGCGGCGGCGGGGGCGTCGCCGCCGGACGCGACGAGGTAGGCGATCAGGCGCTGCTCGCCGCCGGGGCCGGGGCCGGCGACGACCGCGGCCTGGGCGATCCGCGGGTGGCGGGCGAGCGCGACCTCGATCTCGCCGAGCTCGATGCGGTAGCCGCGGATCTTGACCTGGAGGTCGGTGCGGCCGAGGTGCTGGAGGGTGCCGTCGGCGCGCCAGCGGCCGAGGTCGCCGGTGCGGTACAGGCGGGCGTCCGGGGCGGCGGCGAACCGATCGGGCACGAACCGCTCGGCGGTCAGCTCGGGGCGGTTGTGATAGCCGAGCGCGACGCCGAGGCCGCCGATCGCGAGCTCGCCGGGGACGCCGATCGGCACCGGCTGGCCGGCGTCGTCGACGACCCAGACCGTGGTGTTGGCGATCGGCGTGCCGATCGTGAGGTCGCCCTGGCCGGGCTCGATGCGCGCGCAGGTCGACCAGACCGTGGTCTCGGTGGGGCCGTACATGTTCCAGAGCGCGCCGGTGCGCTCGAGCAGGGCCTCGGCGAGCTCGACCGGCAGGGCCTCGCCGCCGCACAGCGCGGTGAAGCCGGCGCCGCCGCGCCAGCCGGCCTCGACCAGCATGCGCCAGGTGGCCGGGGTGGCCTGCATGATCGTCGCGCGCGACTCCTCGAGCAGGGCCCGCAGCGCGTGGCCGTCGGTGGCCTGGTCGCGGCTGGCCAGGACGATCTCGGCGCCGATCGCGAGCGGCAGCCACAGCTCGAGGGCGGCGATGTCGAACGACAGGGTCGTGACCGCGCACAGGCGATCGGCGGCGGTCAGGCCGGGCCGCGCGGCCATGCTGGCGAGGAAGTTGGTGACGGCGCGGTGGGGGACGGCGACGCCCTTGGGCTGGCCGGTCGAGCCCGAGGTGTAGATCAGGTAGGCGGCGTCGTCGGCGGTGGCGGCGGTGGCGGGCCCGGGCCCCGCGTCGGGCAGCGGGTCGCCGTCGAGCCGGAGGACCTGCGCGGCGGCGACGCCGAGGTCGGCGAGGTCGCGATCGGCGACGACGGTGTGGGCGCCGCTGTCGGCGAGCATGAACGCGAGGCGATCGCGGGGGAACGCGGGATCGAGCGGCAGGTAGGTGGCGCCGGCGGCGGCGACGCCGAGCAGCGCGGCGACCATCGCCGGGCCGCGCTCGAGGTGCAGCGCGACCACGGCGCCGCGGCCGACGCCGCGGGCGACGAGCGCCGCGGCGATCCGATCGCGCTGCGCGGCCAGCTCGCCGTAGGTGGTGGCGCCGCCGGCGCTGCGGATCGCGACCTTGGTGGGATCGCGCGCGAGGCCGGGCGCGACGTAGGCGGCCAGGTTCGGCGCGGGCGGCGGCGGCGTCGCGGTGGCGTTCCATGCGTCCAGCTGGGCGCGCTCGTCGTCGGTGATCGCCAGCAGCTCGCGCACCGGGCGCTCGGGGTGCGCGGCGATCGCGGCGACCAGCGCCAGGAACCGCCGCGCCAGGCGCTGCGCGGTGTCGGCGGTGAGGATGTCGGTGTTGTAGTTGAGGCCGCCGACGACGCCGTCGGTGCCGTCCAGGAACCAGAGCGCGACGTCCTGGGCCGCGGCCGGCTGGAACACCGGCAGGTTCCGGTGATCGAGGTTGCCCCAGCGCGGCGGCCGCTGGCGCGCGTCCTGGTACGAGAAGAACGCCTGGTAGATCGGGAACCGCGACTCGTCGCGGCGCACGTCGAGCGTGCGCACGAGGTGCTCGAACGGCACGTCCTGGGCGCCGAACGCCTCGATCGTGCGCGCGCGGACGCCGCGCACCAGCTCGAGGAAGCTGCGGTCGGGATCGACCGCGAGCCGGAGCGGCAGCGCGTTGACGAAGAACCCGGCCACCTGCTCGACGTCGGCGACGTTGCGCCCGCGCACCGGCGTGCCGATCACCAGCTCGCGCTGGCGGGTCTGCTGGTGCAGGAGCACGGTCCACGCGCCCAGGAGCGTCATGAACAGGGTCGCGCTCTCGCGCAGGCCGGCGGCGCGCAGGCCGTCGGTGACCGCCGGCGGCAGCCGCAGCCACTCGGTGTCGCCGGCGCCGCTCATCGTCGGTGGGCGCGGGTGATCGGTGGGCAGATCGAGCGACTCGGGCGCGCCGGCCAGCGCGGCCTGCCAGTGCGCGAGCTGGCGCTCGAGCTCGGGGCCGGCCATCCAGTCGCGGTGCCAGACCGAGAAGTCGGCGTAGGTGACCGGCGGCGGCGGGCGGCTCGGCTCGGCGCCGCGCTGGTACGCGCCGTAGAGGTCGGCCATCTCCTCGTAGAACAGGTCGAACGACCAGCCGTCCCAGATCGCGTGGTGCGGCATGAAGAACAGCACGTGCTCGTCGTCGGCCAGCTTGAACAGCCGGGTGCGGAACAGCGGCGCGACCGCGAGGTCGAACGGCACCGCGACCAGCTCGGCCAGGCGGCGGTCGAGCACGGCCGCGCGCGCGTCGGTCGGGGCGCCGGTGAGGTCCTCGAACGGCACGGCGACGTCGACGTCGTCGAGCACGACCTGGGCCGGGCTGTCGCCGACCATGCGGATGACCGTGCGCAGCACGTCCTGGCGCTGGACCAGGGTCGCGATCGCGCGCTCGAGCGCCGGGCGATCGAGCGCGCCGCGCAGGCGGTGCGCCGACGGCACGTTGAAGACCGTGCGGCCGAGCTGGAGCTGCTCGAGGTACCAGACCCGCTGCTGCATCAGCGACAGCGGCGCCGGGCCGACGTCGGCGCGGCGCGGGATCACCGGCAGCGCGACGGCCCCGGCCGGGGCCTGGGCGCCGAGCCACGCGGCCAGCCGCGCGACCGTCGGGTGCTCGAACACCGCGCGCATCGGCACGGCCCGGCCGAGCTCCTTGCCGAGCCGGGCGGCGAGCTGCGCGACCAAGAGCGAGTGGCCGCCCAGCGCGAAGAAGTCGTCGTGGATCGACAGGCGCGCGACCGCGAGGGCGTCGGCGAACCCGCGCGCGAGGCGCTCCTCGAGCGGCGTGCGCGGCGCGACCGCGGGGCCGTCGGCGACGACCGCCGGGCCTGACGGCGCCGGTAGGGCCTTGCGGTCGACCTTGCCCGAGCCGGTCAGCGGCAGCGCCGCCAGCGCGACGAAGCGGGACGGGATCATGTAGTCGGGCAGCGTCCGCGCCAGGTGCGCGCGCAGGTCGTCGTCGGCGGGGACCGCCGCGCCGGCCGCGGGCACCAGGTAGGCGATCAGCCGCACGTCGCCGGGGCGATCCTCGCGGGTGGTGACCGCGGCCTGGGCCACGGCCGGGTGGCGGGCGAGCGCGACCTCGATCTCGCCGAGCTCGATGCGGTAGCCGCGCAGCTTGATCTGGAAGTCGGTGCGGCCCAGGCACTCGAGCGCGCCGCCGTCGGCGCTGGCGCGGTGCGCCAGCGGGCGAGATCGCCGGTGCGGTACAGCCGGGCCGCGCCGCCGACCCGGAACGGATCGGGCAAGAACCGCTCGCCGGTGAGCTCGGGCCGATCGAGGTAGCCGAGCGTGACGCCGTCGCCGCCGATGTAGAGCTCGCCGATCACGCCGACCGGCACCGGCTGGCGATCGTCGTCGAGGACGTGCAGCGTGGTGTTCGCGACCGGGTGGCCGATCAGGATCGGGCCGTCGTCGGTGACGCGGTGGAAGCTCGACCAGACCGTGGTCTCGGTCGGGCCGTAGCCGTTCCAGAGCGCGCCGACGATCGGGCGCAGGTCGGCCGCGAGGTCGCGGGGCATGGCCTCGCCGGTGCAGATCGCGGTGACGCGGGGATCGCCGGCCCAGCCGGCGGCGCGCAGCAGGCGCCAGGTCGCGGGCGTGGCGTCGATGAACGTCACGGCCTCGCGCTCGACCAGCGCGCGCAGGTGATCGCCGTCGGTGGTCTGGCCGCGGTCGGCCAGCACGATCGTGGCGCCGACCGTCAGCGGGGCGATCAGCTCGGACACCGCGATGTCGAACGACGGCGTCGTGACCGCGAGCACGACGTCGCCCTCGGTCAGGCCGGGCTCGCGGGCGACGCTGGTGATCAGGTTGACGACCGTGCGGTGCGGGACCTGCACGCCCTTGGGGGTGCCGGTCGAGCCCGACGTGTAGATGACGTAGGCGACGTCGTCGGTCGAGCCGACCGCGACCGCCGGCGGCGTGGCGGGCGCGAGCTCGTCGATCGCGATCGTCCGGACCGGGCCGAGCGCGACCCGATCGCGGACCGCGGCGGTGGTGACGACGACGGCGACGCGCGCGTCCTCGACCATGAACCGCAGGCGCTCGGCCGGGAAGCTGGGGTCGAGCGGCACGTACGCGGCGCCGGCGCCGAGGACGCCGAGCAGGCCCGGCAGCAGGTGGCGATCGCGATCGGCCAGGAGGCCGATCCGGGCCCCGGGCGCGACCCCGGCCTCGACCAGCGCCGCGGTGACCGTGGCCGCGGCCGCCGCCAGCTCGGCGTAGGTGAGCGCGCCGTCGGTGGCCTTGACCGCGACCTTGCCGGGCACGCGCCGCGCGGTCGCGGCGACCAGCGCCTCGATCCGGGTCGTGCGCGGGTACGCGGCCTCGGTCTGGTTCCACGCGGCCAGGAGCCGTCGATCGTCCTCGGTCACGATCGGCAGCCGGCCGATCGGCTGCTCGGGATCGGTCAGCGCGCCGCGCAGGAGCGTCTCGTACGCGGCCAGCCACCGCCGCACGGTCGCGGCGTCGAACAGGTCGGCGTTGTACTGGCACTCGACGCGCAGCCCGGCGCCGGTGTCGACGGCGTTGACGAACAGCTCGAAGGTCTCGTGGGTGCGCGGGTTCGATTGTAGGTCGAGCGCGAGGCCGGGCAGCGCGTGGGCCTCGCCCGACAGCGCCTGGTCGATGTTGAAGATCACGCTCACCAGCGGCAGCCGCGACGGATCGCGGGCGATCGGCAACACCTGCAGCACCCGGCCGAAGGTGACGTCCTGGTGGTCGTAGGCGTCGAGCATGCCGCCGCGCACGCGCTTGACCACGTCGGCGAAGCGGTCGTCGCGCGCGAGCCGGGCGCGCACCGGCAGCATGTTGACGCAGTGCCCGACCAGGCCGCCGAGGCCGTCCCGGTTCTGGCCCGCGGCGGGGATGCCGACGACGAGATCGTCGGCGCCGCTGAGGCGGTGCAAGAGCGTGTCGAACCCGGCCAGCAGCGTCGCGAACACGCTGGCGCCCAGGCGCGCGCCGAGCTTCTTGACGCCGGCCAGGACCTCGGCCGGCACGACGTGATCCGCGCGGCCGGCGGCGGTGGTGCGCACCGGCGGGCGCGGCCGATCGGTCGGCAGATCGAGCGTCGGCGCGCCGCCGGCGAACTGATCGATCCACCAGCGCTCGTTGGCGCGGACCTCGGGCGCGTCGGCGCGCGCGGCCTCGGCCTCGGCGTAGTCGGCGAACGACGGCGCGGCCGGCAGCGGCGCCGAGCGCGCGCCGGTGGCCAGGCCGTAGAGCGCGGCCAGGTCCTTGACGATGACCCAGTACGACCAGCCGTCGAGGACGATGTGGTGGCCGGTGAACACCAGCACGTGGTGGTCGGCGGTCAGGCGCACCAGCTCGGCCCGGACCAGCGGCCCGCGCGCGAGGTCGAACGGCTCGGTGACCGCGCGCAGGGTGACCTCGGCGAACGCGGCGTCACGCGCGGCGGCCGGGCGGTCGCTTAGATCGATCAACGGCACCGCGAGCTCGGGGGCGTCGGCGGCGACGTGCAGGGTCACGCCGTCGGGGTCGAACGTGGCGCGGAACGCGTCGTGGCGGCGCGGCAGCTCGCGCACCGCGTGGCGCAGCGCGCCGACGTCGAGCTCGCCGCGCAGGTGCAGCGCCACGCTCTCGTTGTAGGCCAGCGAGGCCTCGGGGCCGAGCTCGGCCGCGAGCCAGACCTCGCGCTGCGGCTCGGTCGACGGCACCGTCCGCTCGCCGGTGGTGGTCGCGACCGCGAGCTGGGCCCGGGCCGGCGGGAAGAAGCCCGACGCCTGCATCTCGGCGGCCGCGGCCTTGTACGCGGCGACGATCGCGGCGAGGTCGGCGTCGGTGTGGGCCGTGGTCAGGAAGCACGGGAAGTTGTCGAGGATGTGGATGCCGCGGTCGCGCAGCATCGCGTAGATGAGGTCGCTGTAGGGCAGATCCTCGGTGAAGTTGTTGCGCCACCACGACGCGTAGGTCTTGAGCGTCAGCGGCGCGCCGGTCGCCTCCATGTGCGCGTTGATCTCGGCGACCATCGCCGCGGTCCGGGCGGTGAGCCCCTCCTGCAGCGCCGGGCCGGCGTCGCGCATGTACACGAGCATCGCCTTGGTGGTCGCGAGCGCGAGCGGGTGGCGCACGAACGTCCCGGCGAAGTAGGTGACGCCGACGGTCGGGATCGAGTCGTCGCCGTACTGCCAGTGGCCGCCGTCGAGCGCGTCCATGAACTCGCGCTTGCCGGCGATGACGCCGATCGAGAAGCCGCCGCCGACGACCTTGCCGTACGACGCCAGGTCGGCCTGGATCCCGAACAGGCCCTGGACGCCGCGCGGGTGGGCGCGGAAGCCGGTGACGACCTCGTCGAAGATGAGCAGCGAGCCCGACCGCTCGGTCAACGCGCGCAGGTCGCGCAGGAACTCGACTGGCCGGAAGTCGGGGCGGCGCGACTGCACCGGCTCGACCATGATCGCGGCCAGCTCGTGGGCCCGGGCCTTCAGGATCTCGAGCGACTCGGGCGTGCCGTAGTCGAGCACCAGCACGTTCTGCGACGCCGCCGGCATGATGCCGGGCGCGGCCGGGATGCTCTTGAGCTTGCGGGTGCCGCGGACGATGACCTCGTCGAAGATGCCGTGGTACGCGCCGGTGAAGATCGCGATCAGCGAGCGGCCGGTGACGGTGCGGGCGATGCGCATGCAGCCCATCACCGCCTCGGAGCCGGTGTTGCAGAACGCGGCGCGGTCGGCGCCGGTGAGGTCGCAGAACAGCTCGGCGCACTCGCCGGCCAGGACGTGCTGCGGCCCGATCTCGTAGCCCTGCTCGACCTGCGCGTGGATCGCGGCGCGCAGGAAGTCGGGCTGCCAGCCCAGCAGGTTCATGCCGAAGCCGTTGAGCACGTCGATGTACTCGTTGCCGTCGAGGTCCCAGACCCGCGCGCCGCGCGAGCGCTCGATCACCAGCTGGTAGGTGAGCTCCTTGGTCAGCGGGCGGAAGCCGTTGACGACGCGCGGGTCGGCCATGCGCGCGCGGTGGGCCTGGGTGTAGGCCTTGGACCTCGCGGTGCGGGCGGTGTAGCGGGCGGTCAGCGCGTCGAGGCGCGCGCGCTGGTGCGGCGACAGCGCGTCGGCGGCGGTGTGGATGCGCGCGATCGCCCCGAACGCCTTCTTGACGTCGTAGGTGACCGCGCCGGCCGGTGGCTCGTCCTCGTTCTTGCTGGGCGCGAGCGCGGGCTGCGCCGGCGTGACGGCGGTGACGGGCGGCGCGGCGACGGGGCGCGGCGCGGGCGCGGCCGGCGCGGGCGTGGCGACCGGTTGGCCGCCGAGGACCGCGAGCTGCTGGGCCATCAACGCGAGCTGCGCGTCGATGACCTGGCGCACGTAGCCGCCGGCGTCGCCGGCCGCGGGCGGGAGCGCGAAGGCCGGGACCCCGGGCGCCATCGTCGGCGCCGCGGCGGGCGTCGTCGGGGCCGCGGCCGCGACCGGGGCCGCGTCGGGCGGCAGCGACTCGTCGAGCATGCCGACCAGGCTGGCCATGGTCGGGAAGCTCTCCATGACCTGGCGGAACGAGACCTTGACGCTGTGCGCGCGCTGCACCGCGAGCGCGAGCTGGGTCAGGGTCAGCGAGTCGAGGCCGAGGTCGAGCCACGGCGTGTCGGCCTCGGCGGCGGTGACCTCGGTGCCGGACACCTCCTCGACCAGCTCGCACATCGAGGCGAGGAGGCGGGCGCGACGAGCAGCGGCGGAGACGGGCGCGGGCGCGGTCATGATGGGCTCCGGGAGCGGGAGGGCGGGCGCCGTGAGCGCGAACGCGGGCGCCGTGAGCGCGGCCGGCAAGGCGGGGAGGGAGGCCACGGCGGCGCCGGCGGCGACGGGCGCGTCGACCCAGTGGCGCTGGCGCTGGAACGGGTACGTCGGCAGCGGCACGCGGTGGCGCCGCTCGCCGGCGCGGTAGCGGGTCCAGTCGATCGTCGCGCCGAGGGTCCAGAGCTGCCCGAGCGCGGCGGTGATCGCCGGGCTCTCGCGCTCGGCGGCGTCGGCCAGGCTCGGCACCGCGACCGGCAGCGCGCGCTTGCCCGGGACCGCCTGGCGGGCCAGCGCCGACAGGGTCGCGCGCGGCCCGATCTCGATCATCACCCGGCGCGGCTCGGCCAGCGCGACCGCGACCGCGGGCGCGAACCGGACCGGGCGGCGCAGGTGCTCGGCCCAGTAGCGCGGGCTCTGGGCCTCCTCGTCGGTCATCCAGGTGGCGGTCACCGTCGACACGATCGGGATGCGCGGCGCCGCGAGCGGGATCGTGGCCAGGCGCTCGGCCATCAGCGGCACGACCGGATCCATCATCGGCGAGTGGAACGCGTGCGAGGTCTGGAGCCGGCGCGCGGTCACGTCGGCCGCGGTCAGCTCGGCCTCGAGCGCGGCGATGAGCTCGGTCGGGCCCGACGCCACGCACAGCCCCGGCCCGTTCTCGGCGGCGATCTCGAGCCCGGGCCGCAGGCGCGGGCGCAGCAGGTCGGCGGGCAGCCGCACCGACAGCATGCTGCCGGCCGGCAGCGCCTGCATGCGGCGGCCGCGCTCGACGACGAGGCCGATCACGTCGGGCAGCGCCATCACCTCGGCCAGGGCCGCGCACACGAACTCGCCGACCGAGTGCCCGACCAGCGCGGTCGGCACGACGCCCCAGCTCATCCACAGCCGCGCGAGCGCGTACTCGAGCGCGAAGATCGCCGGCTGCGTGACGCTGGTCGCGACCAGCGTCTGGGGATCGTCAGACCAGAACACGTCGCGCGGATCGTGGCCGAGCTCGGCGCGCAGGATCGCGCAGCACTCGTCGTACGCGGCGCGGAACGCCGGCTCGGCCTGGTACAGGCCGCGGCCCATCTGCGGGTACTGCGAGCCCTGGCCCGGGCACAGGAAGCCGAGCGCGGGCACGTCGGCGCCGAGCGCGCGCGCGCCGCAGCTCGCGACCTCGGGCGTCGTCAGCAGGCGCGCGGCGTCGGCGGCGGCGCCGGCGACGACGTACCGGCGCTGGCTGAACCCGCGGCGCCCGACCTGGAGCGTGTGCGCGACGTCGGCCAGCGGCGCGGGCTCGTCGACGAGGTAGCGGGCCAGGTCGGCCGAGGCCTCGGCCAGGGCCGGCGCGGTCCGCGCCGACACCAGCACCAGCTCGACCGGGCGGGTCGGCGTCGACGACGGGGTCGGCGCCGGGGCCTCCTCGACGACGACGTGGGCGTTGGTGCCGCCGAACCCGAACGACGACACGCCGGCGCGGCGCGGTCCCTCCTGGGTCGGCCACGCGGTCAGCTCGTGCTGGACCCAAAACGGGCTGCCGGCGAAGTCGATCTTGGGGTTGGGCGTCGTGAAGTTGATCGACGGCGGCAGCGTGCGGGTGTGCAACGCCAGCGCGGTCTTGATCAACCCGCCGACGCCGGCCGCGATCACCATGTGGCCGACGTTGCTCTTGAGCGAGCCGATGGCGCAGAAGCCGCGGTCGCTGGTGTGCCGACGGAACGCGCGGGTCAGGCCCTCGATCTCGATCGGATCGCCGAGCGGGGTCGCGGTGCCGTGGGCCTCGACGTACGAGATCGAGCGGGCGTCGACGCCGGCGGCGTCGAGCGCGGCGCCGACGACGGCGGCCTGGCCCTCGGGGCTGGGCGCGGTGAAGCTGGCGCGCTCGGAGCCGTCGTTATTGACCGCGGCGCCGAGCAGGACCGCGTAGATCGGATCGCCGGCGGCGATGGCGTCGGCGAGGCGCCGCAGCACCACCACCGCGACGCCGTCGGAGAACACCGTCCCGCCGGCGGCGGCGTCGAAGGTGCGGGTGTGGCCGTCGGGCGACGCCATCGACCCTTCCTGGAACGTGTAGCCGCTGGCCGGCGGGCAGGTGATGGCGACGCCGCCGGCCAGCGCCAGATCACAGCTGCCGCTGCGCAGCGCGTCCATCGCCATCGCGGTCGCGACCAGCGAGGTCGAGCACGCGGTCTGGACGTTCACAGCGGGGCCGGTCAGGTTGAGCTTGTGGGCGGCCCGGGGGGCGAGGAAGTCCTTGTCATTGGCGAGCAGCACCTGCAGCTCGCCCAGTCGCCCGGTCTGATCGGGTCGGGTCCACAGGTGACGTTGATAGTAGGTTGCTGTGCTCATGCCGGCGAACACGCCGATCGGCCCAGGCGCAGTCTCCGGTGCGTAGCCGGCGTGCTCGAGCGCGTGCCACGACACCTCGAGGAAGTGCCGGTGCTGGGGATCGGTCAGCGACGCCTCGAGCGGCGAGCTGCCGAAGAACGCCGCGTCGAAACGCTCGACGTCGTCGAGCACGCCCCGGGCCGGCACGTAGGCGGCATCGGTGCGCACCGCGGCCGGGACCGAGGGATCGAGCTGGTCGGGGGCGAAGAACCGGATCGACTCGACGCCGGCGCACAGGTTGCGCCACAGCGCGGCGACGTCGGCCGCGCCGGGGAACCGGCCGGCCATGCCGATGATCGCGATCGGCTCGCGGGCGTCGCCGCTCGGCGCGCGGCGCGTCGGCGTGGCGGTCGCCTCGCCGGCCATCGCCCGGGCCAGCGCCGCTGGGGTCGGCGCGGCGAAGAAGGTCGCGGTCGAGATCGCGGGCAGCCCGGCCTCGCGTAGGCGCACGAGCAAGGTCATCGACAGGAGCGAGTTGCCGCCCAGCTCGAAGAAGCCGTCGAGCGTGCCGACGCCGTCGAGGCCGAGCACGTCGGCGAACACCGCGCAGATCGCCTGCTCGCGCGGGTCGACCGGGGCGCGGTAGGGGACCGCAAGGTCCGGGCGTCGTCGGTCAGGGCCGGGCAGCGCCGCGCGGTCGAGCTTACCGTTCGCGGTCACCGGCAGCGCCGCGAGCGCAACAACGATCGAGGGGACCATGAAGTCGGGCAGCACCTTCGCCAGGGCCGCGCGCAACGTCGGGGCGCTGACGTCTGCGGTGCCATCGCCGACCACATACGCGACCAGTCGCTTGCCGATGGGGCCGTCATCACGGACCAGGACCGCGCACGCGGCGACGCCAGGGACGACCGCGAGCCGAGCCTCGATCTCGCCCAGCTCGATGCGAAAGCCGCGGATCTTGACCTGGTGGTCAATCCGATGGACGAAGTCGAGGGTGCCGTCGGACCGCCAGCGAACATGATCACCTGTCCGGTAGAGGCGATTGTCGCTGCCTATGTGATCAGGCACGAAGCGTTCGGCGGTGAGGTCGGGGCGGCGTTGATAGCCGCGCGCAACCCCGGCGCCGCCGATGTACAACTCGCCGACCATCCCGATCGGCAGCGGGGCGCCGTCGGCCGCGAGCACGTAGCAGCGGGTATCGGCGATCGGCCGGCCGATCGGGATCGTGCGCAGGTCGACCGGGAGGACGCGCGGGATCGTGAAGGTCGTGGCGATCACCGTGCACTCTGTGGGGCCGTAGACGTTGCACAGCTCGGTGGCGGGGAGCGCGGCCAACGCCCGGCGTACGTGGGCGGCGGAGAGCGCCTCCCCGCCGACGTAGAGCTGGCGCAGGCCGGCCAGGTGCCGTGGGTCGTCATCGACGACGGCGTTGAACACGGCCGTCGTGAGGACGGAGGTCGTGACGCCGTGCGTGGCGATGGTCCGTGCCAGCGCTGGTCCGGTCGGGATGGCGTCGGGGAAGACCACGCACGCGCCGCCGTGCAGGAGCGGGCCCCAGATCTCGAACGTCGACGCGTCGAATCCGAGCGACGCAACGTGCAGGAACCGCGTGTCGGCGTCGAGGTGCACGTAGTCGACATCGCCGACCAAGCGGAGGATTCCTCGGTGTTCGATCTCGACACCCTTCGGGGCCCCCGTCGAGCCCGAGGTGTAGAGGATGTACGCGCGGCTCGACGGCGTCGCTCGCTCGACCCGAGGTGCGCCGCTGTGGCTCAGCGGCACGTCCTCGTCAACAACGATCGTGCGCAGGGCCAACGCCGCCAGCGCCTCGCTGCGACCGCGATCGGTCACGATCACGCGGGCGGCGGTGTCATCGATGGCGAATTTCAAGCGGTCGATGGGGTGCTTGGGATCCAGCGGTAGATAGCAGCCGCCGGCCTTCAGGATGGCCAGCATCGCGACCACGGCGACCGGCGATCGCGGCAGGATCAGCGCGACCGGATCGTCGGTGGCGACGCCGGCGGCGATCAGGCGCTCGGCCAGCTCGTCGGACGCGGCGTCGAGCTCGGCGTAGGTGAGCTGGCCGCCGTCCCAGATCAGCGCCGGGCGGTCCGGGGTCGCGGCCGCCTGCGCGCGCACGAGGCCGTGGACGGTGGCGTCGGGTCGGTAGGCGCGGGCGGTGTCGTTCCAGGTCTCGACGACGGTGGTGCGCTCGGCGGCCGACAGCGGCGTGGCGTCGGCGAGGTCGGCGGCGGTGGCGAGCGCGCCGACCGCGACCGCCCACAGCTCGCCCAGGCGGGCGACGCTGGCGTGATCGATCAGCGCGGGCGCGAACCGCGCGGCCAGGCCGGTCGGGGTCCGCCACCACACCAGCGCGCGGTCGCCGAGGTCGGCGACGGGCCCGTCGGCCCAGGCGCTGGCCGCCGGCTCGGCGGTCATCGGCGCGGCCGCGGCCGCCGCCAGCCACGCCGCGACGTCGCCGCGGGCGGGCACCGCGATCGCGACCGCGCCGCCGTCGGTGCGTCCGAGCCGGGCCCCGGCGACGCCGGCGATGCGCGCGAGCACCAGCGCCCAGGCCGCGCGCGCGGTCGCGTCGAGGTCGCCGTCGGCGCGGGCGGCCGCGGCGGTCAGCGCGATCATCGCCGCGGGCAGCGCGGCCTCGTACGGCCGCGACGGCGGCGCGTCGGGGGACGGCGGTGGCACGGACAGGGCGTCGAGCAGATCGGCGTTCGGCGTGGTCATGGGATCGTGGCCTCGATGCGCGTGACGATGGCGTTGACGATGTCCATGGGCACCACCGCGGCGTTGACGGCGGCGTCCGAGTTCCAGGCCGCGCTGGCGGCGAGCTCGACCTGTTGCGCGCCCGGCCACGGCGAGGTCGCGCCGGCGCGGGTGGTGATCAGCGTGATCAGGTCGGCGCGCGGCGGCGCGCGGGTCAGGTCGATCGCCGCCATCCCGGTCGCGAGCGCGTCGCTGATCGGCGTGCCCAGGGCCTCGCGCGGGGTGCCGTCGGCGCGGTCCGGCGGCGGCCGCCAGTGCGGGCCGATCTCGTCGCGCATGAACGCCGCGTGCTGCGCCCCGAGCTCGCGCAGGTACGCGCGCCCGTCGACGACGGGATCCCACGCGATCAGGTGCCGCGCGACCAGGTCGTCGCCGGTCGCCAGCGTGGCGAGGGTCGCGCCGAGCCGCAGCCCGACCAGCGCCACCCGCGGGCTGCCGCTGGCCTCGCGCAGCGCCGCGGCGGCGGTGCGCACGTCGGCGATCCACCCGGCGATCGTGGCGTCGTGAGCGTCGCCGGCCGAGTCGCCGGTGTGGGCGTAGTCGAACCGCAGGCACGCGTAGCCGGCCCGCTCGAGCTGCGTCGCCAGCACGCGGTAGATCCGATGGGCGCGCGCGGCCTCCTCGCCGAACGGGTTGCACAGCAGCACCGCGGCGCTCCGCGCGCGCAAACGACTCGGTCGATGCAGTGTGCCGAGGAGCGCCCCCGGTCCCCCGAAGTAGTGGACTTTCGCCGCCAACACGACGAGATTACCGGGCGACCTCCATGGCGGCAACGAGCCCTGCACCCTACCTGGCCCCCGACGAGGTCGTCGACCTGGGCGACGAGCGCGGCCTGGTCGCCGTGCTGACGCGCGCGGGCGCCGCCGCCACGGGGCGCCCCGCGGTGATCTTCCTCAACGCCGGCGTGCTGCACCGCATCGGTCCGCACCGGCTGCACGTGCGCCTGGCCCGCCGGCTGGCCGCGCGTGGGCTGGCCGCGCTCCGCCTGGATCTCGGCGGCGTCGGCGACAGCCCGTCGCTGGGCGACGCGGTCAGCTTTCGTGACAGCGCGGTCGCAGACACGCGCGCGGCGATGACCGCGATGACCCGCGCGACCGGCGCCGAGCGGTTCGTGCTGTTCGGGCTGTGCTCGGGCGCCGACAACAGCGTCGCCACCGCGCTGGCCGACCCGCGCGTCGTGGGCGTCGTCGCGCTCGATCCGCCCACGTACACCAACCGCCGGGCCCGCGCGCGCAAGCTGGTCCGACGGGTGATCGCGCTCGGCGGTCCGGTCGCGGCCGCGCGCTGGGCGACCACGGTGATCCAGCGCCGGCTCGGGCGGCGCATGGGCGGCGCGTCCGACGACGGCCAGCGGCGCGAGGTCGCGTCGGTCGAGGACCACGGGGCGCAGCTCGCGACCCTGGCGGATCGTGGGATCGCGGTCCTGGCGATCTACACCGGCTGTCACGACGATCGGTACAACCACCCCGACCAGCTGTTCGAGCACTACCCGGGGCTGCGCGGCCGGGTCGAGCGCGCGTTCTTCCCCGACGCCAACCACAGCTTCGCCGAGCTGGCGGCCCAGGCCGCGCTCGGCGATCTCGTGACGACCTGGCTCGAGCGCCACTTCCGCTGACCCTTGCCGAGGGCGGGGCCCCGCGGTACTTAGCGACCGTGTTCCGCGCGCGCGTCAAGTCGGTCGCCAAGCAGGTCCTCGCGCGCTCGACCCGCGGCCGGATGATCTGGCGCGGCCCCGCCGACAGCCGCCGGGTCGCGATCACGTTCGACGACGGGCCGGGCGAGCTGACCGAGGCCTACCTCGACGTCCTCGCGGAGCTCGGCGTGCCGGCGACCTTCTTCGTGATGGGCTACTACCTCGACCAGCAGCACCTGCCGGGCGCGGTCGGCAAGTACCTGCGCGGCGGCCACCAGCTCGCCGGCCACGGCTACTTCCACGAGCGGTTCACCACGCTGGGCGCGCTGGCGATGCGCGAGGAGCTGACCCGGATGGAGCGCGCGCTCGGCCCGATGCCGTGGGGCAAGTGGGTGCGGCCGCCGCACGGCTCGATCGGCCCGCGCGACGCGTCGGTGATGCTGGCCCTGGACTACACCGTCGCGATGTGGTCGTTCGACAGCTGCGACTACGACGGCGCCAGCGCCGACGTGCTGATCGAGCGGTGCGCGCCGGCGCGGGTGGCGCCGGGCGAGGTGATGCTGTTCCACGAGGCCTGCCCGGCGACGCTGACCGCGCTGCCGACGATCGTCCGGCGCCTGCAGGCCGACGGCTACGAGCTGGTCACGATGGCCGACCTGCTGGCGCGCTGAGCCGCGCCGGGCGTGTGGGGCGGGCTCGTCGCCCGAGGCGCCGTGCGTCAGCGGCCGGCGCCGGCGCGGCTCAGCGCGCCCGCGATCGCGTCAGCGGCCGACGCCGGCCGACAGCATCAACCCGATCGTGCCCTGGCCGTCGCCGATCACGCCGAACCGCACGCTGGCCGAGACCAGCGCGCCCAGCGGCAGCCCCTCGACGCCGATCGCGCCCCAGGGCCCGACGTAGCTGCGATCGTCGCCGGCGAACAGCGGCTCGTTGGTCCGGGTCAGCGCGGCGCCGCCCCCGACGAACACGACGTTGCGCCGGCGCGGGCCCAGCATCATGCGCACGCGCACGCCGGCGTCGAGCTCGACCATCGCCATCGAGTCGGCGACGCGGGCGCTGCCGCTGCCGTAGTACGACCACAGGAGCGACCACGACAGGCCCAGGCCGATGGTCTGGGGCGCGCGCAGCGGCGCGTAGCCGGCCTGGATCCCGACCACGAGGCCGGTGCCGATCGAGTTGTAGAGCGACCCGGTGCCGGTGCGCGCCCCGATCACGCCCGCGATGCGGCCGGCGGGCAGCGGCTCGGCGCGGGCGCGCGGGGGCGCGGCGGTCGAGGCGAGCGCGGCGACCACCAGCCCGGCCAGCACCGGGGGCAGGCACGCGCGGGCACGGACAGAGCGCGGCATCGGCGCGGCTAGAACTTCGAGGTCGTGGCCAGGAAGGTCATCTTGTCGTTGGTCGCCCGCAGGCGCCGCGACAGGGTGCGCACGAAGTTCCACAGGAGCTCGTACGCGAGGTCGCGGTCGACGAACAGCAGGTCCTCGAGGTCGCGCCGGTTGACCACGAACAGCCGGCACTTCTCGTGGCACACGGCGGTGGCCGAGCGGGGCGCGTCGTCGATGAGCGACATCTCGCCGAAGTACGCGCCGGGGCGCAGCACCGCGAGGGCCTCCTCGCCCATGCCCGGCACGAACCGGCTGATGCGGACCGCGCCCTCGAGGATCTGGTAGAACTTGTCGCCCGCCTCGCCCTCCTGGAACACGTTCGCGCCGATCTTGTATTGCTCCTCGACGCCGATGTCGACGACGCGGCGGAGGTGCACGGGCGGCAGTCCGGCGAAGATATCGATCTGCGCCAGGATCTCGAGGGTGGACTTGCCCGCGAGGTCGAGCGGCGCGGGTCCAGCGGGGGCGTCAGACATGCGCGGTCAGGGTCCCACGGCCCGCGGCACGTCGCAAGTTACGCCCGGGGCGGCCGGCCCCGAAAATGCCGACGGCCGCCCGAGGGCGGCCGCGACGTCACGCTCCGTGCGTTCGGCCGTGAATCAGGGAATCTTGCCGAGCAGGAGGAAGGCGACGATGAGCGCGTAGATGACCAGCGACTCGATGAGGGCGAGGCCGAGAATCATCGGGCCGCGGATCTTGTCGGCGGCGCCCGGGTTGCGGGCGATGCCGTCGAGCGCGGTCGCGGCCGCGCGGCCCTGGCCGAGCGCGCCACCGAGAGCGGCGATGCCGAGGCCGAGCGCCGCGCCGAGCGCGATCAGACCCGAGTTGCCGGCGACCTGCATCTTGGCGCCGTCGGCGCCCTGCGCGAACGCGACGCTCGCGAGGCAGGTGACCATCAGGAAGGTGAGGAACGAGGTGATCTTCTTGATCGAACGGTGGCTCATGGTCTTTCTCCTTATTGTCCAAACGCGCGGAGCGCGGGTTACCTAGCGTGAATCGACGGCGACGTGAAGAGGTTCGGGGGACAAAGTGCGCGGCGCGTCGAGCGATCAGGGGCGGCGGGCGGCGAGGGGGGGGGGCGGCTGCCGGGAGGCTTGCGGGGAGGATCTGGGCCGTTTCGGGTGGGGGCGAGGTGCCTGCGGTGGCGGTCGTCTGTCCGGGTCCGGAGCACCCCCAGCCACCGCCTGGGTCTTTTCGAAAGACCCTCTCAGGTCTCAGTGCTCCTCGTGCTCCACCGCCATGCCCAGGTAGACCATCGTGAGCGTGCAGAAGACGATGGCCTGGACCAGGCAGACCAGCAGGCCGAGCAGCATGAACGGGATGGGCACCAGGATCGGCACCAGCATGAAGAACGAGAACACGACCTTGTGGTCGGCGACCATGTTGCCCATGAGCCGCAGCGTCAGCGAGATCGGGCGGGCGATGTGGCTGACGATCTCGATCGGCAGCATCAGCGGCGCCAGGGCCGGGGTCGGGCCGAGGAAGTGCTTGAAGTACGCGAGGCCGTGCTCCTTGATGCCGTAGACGTGGGTCGCGATGAAGACGGTGCCGGCCAGGGCCAGGTTGGTCTTGATCGTGTCGTTGGGCGAGATGAAGCCCGGCACCAGGCCGATCAGGTTGCCGAACAGGATGAAGACCCAGAGCGCGCCGACCAGCGGGAAGAACCGCGGCGCGTTGTGCGGACCCATCGCGCCCTCGACCATGCCGTAGACCATCTCGGCCATGACCTCGAAGAAGTTGCGGATGTTCATCCGGCGCGGCGGCACGAGGCCGCCGTCGGCCGACGCCAGGCCGCCCTTGAACTGCAGCGCGCCGTAGATGACGAACAGGAGCACCAAGAGCGTCACGAGCACGTGCGCGAGCGTGAAGTGGCTCTCCTGGAACACCAGCAGCATCGGCTTCTTGCGGCCGAACAGGTTGTCCGCCTTCTCCATCAGCGTTTGCCAGAAGGAGAAGCGGTTGAGGAAGTCGAACCAGGTTCCGTGTTCACCCATGGCGCTAGCTCGAAGACGTGGGAGTGGACGATTCGTCGGGCGAGTCGGGGGTCGACGGGGCCGGGCGCAGCACGCTCAGCACACCCTCGACGACGATCGACACGATGAAGACCGAATAGCCGATGACGAAGAAGATCGCGTCGATCGGCAGGAACGCGAGGGACAGGACGACCGCGCCCATGAGCGCCACCATCTTGGGCATGATCAGCGCGATGCGGTTGGCGCCGACGCCGTCGCCGCGCTTGGCGTCGTCGATCCAGCGACCGATGAGCCGGTTCATGAACCAGAAGTTCAGGCACGTGAGCGCCACGCCGACCGCGGCGCCGAGCGCCTGGTCGCGGCGGGTCGCGACGGCGCACACGATCACCAGCACGCCGCCGAACAGGTAGTTCAGGCGCTCGATGCGGGGCATGCTCGCCATCGTCATCACGGCTGGGATGCTCCGGCCTCGGCGGCGGCTTCGGCCTCGGCGCGATCCGCGTCGCGATCGGCCTGGCGGACGAAGCGGTAGATCGCGCGCATGCCAGCGGTGAAGCCGAGGCACAGGAACAGGATCATCATCCAGGGGCTGGTGCCGATGCGGCCGTCGAGCCAGCGCCCGAAGAACATGCCGATGAGCACCGACACCGACAGCTCGATGCCGACCGAGCTGGCCGACAGCGACCGGTAGTAGTCCCGGGTCTTGGCCGCGTAAGGCGCGGCGCGTCGCACGCCGGCCGTCGAGGCCTGCGTCGTGGGCGTGGTGGTGATGCTATCTTCGCGAAGTCCCATGGGAATCTGCGTCGAGGCGGGCCGCGTGTAACATGGGCTCCCCGCCGTGGTCAATCGCGAACGGCCGAAACGCCGGCGGCGATCTCCTGATGACTCAAGGCCATCCGCTCGCCTGCGGCAACTCGCCGCACGTGTCAGACCGAGGTCGGCGGTCTAACTGTTTGGAATAAAAGAAGAACTTGACCGGGCCGGGATCGGGACGGAGCTCGGCTGTTGTTCGCAACATATTGGAATTATTAAGGAATCCTGGTGGCCGCCCCGGCAGTCTCGGGTGGGCAATGATCGCCCAGCAGGTGCGGCCCGCCGCCCATCCCGGGCCTCGACGTTCGTGGGCCGACGGCGCGCTCGCCGCCGCCCGAGTCGCTCACGAGCACGGCCCACGGCCACCGCTGGCTCGACTGCGCGGACCGCAGATCCCAGCCACGAGGGTGGCGGCGCGAGCGCATCGCGACGGCGCGCGGCTTCGCCGGTCGTGTGGCACAAGCTGGCAACCCCCCGGCTGGCGCTGGTGGCCCCCGCGTCCCGGTGATAGGTTCCGCGGCGATGTCTCCGGTAAAGCTAGCGATCATCCTCCTAGGGATCGCCGCGTGCGACGGCGGCAGCGCGACGATCAAGGACGCCGCCATCGACACCCCGACAACCATCGATGGCGCGGCCGACATCGACGCTGGGGTCGACGCCTCGGCGGCGTTGCCGGCGTACGAGTTGACCGGCGGCGCCGCCGGGTTGCGCGGCGCTCGGTTTTCGGCGGACGTGCAGATCGGCCACGGGTTCGATCAAGCGCCGGTCGGGACGACGATCAGGGCTGAGGGCAACGCGGCGGTGAAGCCGTGAGGAGCACGACGATGAGACTCGCACTCGCCACGTTCCTGGCGCTGGCCGCGCTGACCGGTACCGCCGCGGCGGTCCCGACCACGATGTCGTTCACCGCGCGCCTCACGGACGGGGTCACGCCGGTCGAAGGCCCGGTCGATCTCCACGTCGCGGTCTTCGACGCCCCGACCGCGGGGACGATGGTGTGGGAAGAGACCCACGCCGGGATCGTCGCGAGCCGCGGCCTGGTCTACGCCAACCTCGGGAGCGTCGATCCGGTCAACAACGGGATCGACGCGTCGGTGTTCACGGGCACCCCGATGTACATCGAGCTGACCGTCGATGGCGACGTCCTGAGCCCGCGCATCCCGGTCGGGGCGGTGCCCTATGCGGTCAAGGCGGGCGTCGCCGAGGCCCTCGAGGGCTTCGATCCCGGCTCGATCATCACCGGCGTCACCGCGGGCGCGGGCCTGACCGGCGGCGGCACGACCGGCGGGGTCACGCTGACCGTCGACACCACCGCCATCCAGAGCCGGGTCACCGGCACCTGCGCCGCGGGCACGTTCATCACGGGCGTCGCCGCCAACGGCACGGTCACCTGCGGCACCGACTCGGTCGGCACCGGCGACATCACCGGCGTCACCGCGGGCGCGGGCCTGACCGGCGGCGGCACGACCGGCGGGGTCACGCTGACCGTCGACACCACCGCCATCCAGAGCCGGGTCACCGGCACCTGCGCCGCGGGCACGTTCATCACGGGCGTCGCCGCCAACGGCACGGTCACCTGCGGCACCGACTCGGTCGGCACCGGCGACATCACCGGCGTCACCGCGGGCGCGGGCCTGACCGGCGGCGGCACCGCCGGCGGGGTCACGCTGACCGTCGACACCACCGCCATCCAGAGCCGGGTCACCGGCACCTGCGCCGCGGGCACGTTCATCACGGGCGTCGCCGCCAACGGCACGGTCACCTGCGGCACCGACTCGGTCGGCACCGGCGACATCACCGGCGTCACCGCGGGCGCGGGCCTGACCGGCGGCGGCACCGCCGGCGGGGCCTGACCGTCGACACCACCGCCATCCAGAGCCGGGTCACCGGCACCTGCGCCGCGGGCACGTTCATCACGGGCGTCGCCGCCAACGGCACGGTCACCTGCGGCACCGACTCGGTCGGCACCGGCGACATCACCGGCGTCACCGCGGGCGCGGGCCTGACCGGCGGCGGCACCGCCGGCGCCGTGACGCTGTCGATCGCCACGGACGGCGTCACCTCGGCCCACATCCTCGATGGCACGATCGTCGCCGCCGACCACGCGGCGGACTCGATCACCGCTGCGCAGATCGCGACCGACGGCGTCGGCGCCGCCGAGATCGCCGCCAACGCGGTCGGGCCCTCCGAGATCGCCACGAACGGCGTCACCACGATCGACATCGCGACCGGCGCCGTGACGATGTCGAAGACCGACGCCCCGGTCGGCTACGCCGCGCTCAACAGCAGCAACGGCTCGTCGAGCGTCTACCCGAGCGGCGACATCACCTTCGCGGAGAACGGCTCGTGCATGGTGACCGTGCAGGCCATGGACCTCGGCGCCAACGCCAGCTTCCGCCTGCGCCCGAGCATGCTGCACGTCGCCTCCAACGCCGCCCTGGCGCCGGCCGAGTTCGCCCCGTCGGTGTACGGGTCCGACGGCGCCACGCAGAACGGATACTTCGCGAGCTCGACCGCCGTGATCACGACCAACCAGCTCGGCGCGTGGCGGTTCGGCTGCGAGATGCCCGGCTACCCTGGTCAGCTCAACTGCCGCGTCTCGTGGCTGTGTAACTGACGCGCGCGGGCGCCGCCTGGTCGTCATCCACGCGGCGTGACCGGGCCTCCTGGAGGACACCTGGTGGTCGCAGCTCTGCTACCTTCCGGCGCTGTGAACACGCTGGGCGGAGATCTCCACGTCGCCACGCGCCGCGGGCGCACCTCGTCGCGATCCCGCGCCACCGCGCCCCGGGTCCGGCGGGCGGCGCTCGTGCTCGCGCTCGTGCTCGTCGGTGCGTGCGGCGCCAAGGGCGGCGGGAGCACCGGCGCCGGACCGTTCGCGCTGGCGTGCGACTCGGCCGACACCGCGCAGAAGTCGACGATGTTCTGCGTCCGCACCGATAGCCGCAACGGCGACGCGCTGGTCGTCGATCTCGATCGCCTGCCGATCACCAGCGGCGCGTCGCGCGCCGCCGCCGGGCCGGCCGGCACCTACCAGACCGTGTGTGACTCGACGGTGACCCCCCAGAAGTCCGACTTCGGCTGCGTCCGCCTGCACACCGGCACCGGCGAGGTGGTCGTGCTGCGGCTGTCCGAGCTGCCGCACTGGCCGCGGTGAAGACGCTCGAGCGCTATCAGCCCGCGCTGCTGGCCGTGCTGGTCGCCGCGTGGGCCAGCGTCGTGCTGTCCGACCGCTTCTTCACCGATCCCGACAGCTACTTCCACGTCGGCGTCGCGCGTCGGCTGATCGAGCACGGGTGGCTGCGCCGGTTCGACTGGCTGCCGTACACGACGCTGCACGATCCGTATCCGGACATGTACGTCGGGCAGCACGCCGTGTTGTCGCCGTTCGTGGCGCTGTTCGGGGTCGACCTCGGGCTGCGGCTCGGCATCATGGCGCTGTCGTCGGCGTTCGCGCTGAGCCTGCACCTGGTGCTGCGGCGCCGGGGCGTCCGCTGGCCGACGCCGTGGATCGTCCTCGCCATCCTCGGCTGCCCGCTGGCGCTGACCTACAGCGTCTTCCTGAAGGGCGCGTCGACGTTCCTGGTGTTGCTGCCGTGGTTCGTCGACGCGGTGTGGGCCGGCGCGTGGCGGCGGACGTTCGTGCTGGCGTGGCTCAGCGTCTACGTCTACGTCGGCGCGACCGTGCTGGTGCCGTTCGCGCTGGTCCACATGGTCGTCGGCCGCTGGTGGCACGGCGGCTGGGACCGCCGGTGCGTCGGCGCGACCCTGGCGGGGCTGGTCGCGGGGATGCTGATCAACCCGATGTGGCCGGCGCACTGGGGCTACGTGCTCGCCGAGCTGCGCAGCATCTTCACCCGCGACCCGACGATGGTGCCGGGCGAGTACCGCGGCGCCGAGTGGGCCGCGCTGACCGGCGCGATGCTGGTGCAGGTCGCCGGCGTGGCGATGGCGGCGTGGTTCGTCGTGCTGGTGCGCCAGCTCGGGCGCGCGCAGCGGGTCTCGGCCGAGGCCGCGAGCGGCGCCATCGCCGCGCTCGGGCTGCTCGGCGCCGGCCTGCTGTCGGGCACCAAGCTGGTCGAGCTGTTCATCGTCTTCTCGATCCTGGCGCTGCCGCTCTTGGCCCGCGACATGCGGCCGTGGTCCCGGTGGATCGTGGCGGCGGCGGTCGCGGTCGGCGTCGCGGCGGCGACGTGGTCGATGGGCGATCTGCGCACCCAGCAGCGCGGCGAGGGCCTGGCCCGGCCCGCCGACTACGCGCTGATGGCGAGCTGGCTCGGCGAGCGCACCGAGCGCCGAGAGATGATCGTCGCGCCGTGGGACGACATGCCCGGGCTGTTCGCGTTCGGCGGCGACCAGCGCTACGTCGCCGGGCTCAACATGCAGTTCCTCCACGATCAGGATCGCCTGCGCTTCGAGGCCTACGCGCTGCTGTACCGCGGCGTGATCTCGGATCCCGAGCAGACCTTGATCCGGTTCTTCGACGGCGCGCGCTTCATCCTGGTGCGCCGGCTGGCCCACCTGCCCGGCGAGCCCGCGCTCACCGATCGGCTGGTCCACAACCCGGCCTTCGAGGAGCTGGCCGCGCCGACGCCGGTGTGGCGGGTGTTCCGGCGCCGCGCGGTCGGGCCGAGGCCGCCGTGACGCGCCGGTCGGTGGTGGTGCCGGCCTACGACGAGGCGGCGCGGCTCGGCCCGACGCTGGCCCGGATCGCGGCCCACCACGCCGGCGCCGACGTCGAGGTGATCGTCGTCGATGATGGCTCGCGCGACGCCACCGCCGCGATCGCCGCGGCCGCCGGCGCGCGGGTGCTGCGCCACGCGGTCAACCGCGGCAAGGGCGCCGCGGTCCGCACCGGCGTGCTGGCGGCGACCGGCGATCGCATCCTGGTGTGCGACGCTGACCTGGCGACGCCGATCGAGGCGGTCGCGCGGCTGGACGCCGCGCTCGACGCCGGCGCCGATCTCGCGATCGGCTCGCGCCACGTCGCCGACGCGCGCATCGAGGTCGCGCAGCCCTGGCACCGCCGCGTGCTCGGCCGCGGCTTCCGCGTGCTGGTGAAGCGCGGCCTCGGCATCGCCGCGCGCGACGCCATGTGCGGGTTCAAGCTGATGACCCGGGCGGCCGGGCGCGATCTGTTCGGCCGGGCGCGGATCGATCGCTGGGCGTTCGACGTCGAGATCCTGTACCTCGCGCGCGATCGCTGGCAGGTCGCCGAGGTGCCGGTGCCGTGGCGCCACGTCGAGGGCTCGCGGGTCTCGGTCGCGACGGCCGGGCCCCGCGCCGCGCTCGACCTGATCGCGATCCGCCTCCGTGGCCGCGGTTGAGCGCCGCCGTGGCGGTGGCGAGCCTCGCGATCGTGGTCCGCCGGTCGCCGCCGTGATCGAGCTCAGGGGGCCGCAGCGGCCGGGGCGGACCCCAGCGTCTGCGCCGCGGCGGTGACGATCGTGTCGATGTCGTCGTCGGTGAAGGCCAGCGAGACGAACATGGCCTCGAACTGCGACGGCGGGAGCGAGACGCCGCGGTCGCGCATGCCACGGAAGAACGAGGCGAAGCGGGCCAGGTCGCAGGTCCTGGCGGCGGCGTAGTCGGTGACGGGGCCGGCGGTGAAGAACAGGGTCAGCATCGAGCCGACGCGCTCGACGCAGGCGGGGACGCCGGCGGCGCGGGCGGCGCCGGCGAGGCCCAGGGCGAGGCGGGCCGAGAGCGACTCGAGCCGCTCGTAGGTGCCGGGCCGGCGCAGGAGCTCGAGCATCTTCAGGCCGGCCGCCATCGCGATGGGATTGCCGCTGAGCGTGCCGGCCTGGTAGACGGGGCCGAGCGGCGCGAGGTGGTCCATCAGGTCGGCGCGGCCGCCGAAGGCCGCGGCCGGGAGCCCGCCGCCGACGATCTTGCCGACGCAGGTGAGGTCGGGCGTGACGCCGTAGAGCGCCTGGGCGCCGCCGTAGGCGACGCGGAAGCCGCACATGACCTCGTCCATGATGAACACGACGCCGTGCTTCGAGGTCAGCGCGCGCACGCCGGCCAGGTAGCCGGGCGCCGGCGGGACGCAGCCCATGTTGCCGGGCACGCCCTCGACGATGATCGCCGCGACCTGGCCGGGGCGCTCGTCGAGGATGCGCTCGATCGCGCCGAGGTCGTTGTGCGGCACGGTCAGCGTGTCGGCGGCGGCGCCGTCGGTGACGCCGGCCGACCCGGGGATGCCGAGCGTGGCGGCGCCCGAGCCGGCCGCGACCAGGAGCGCGTCGGAGTGGCCGTGGTAGGCGCCGTCGATCTTGATGATGACCGCGCGGCCGGTGGCGCCGCGGGCCAGGCGCAGCGCGCTCATCGTGGCCTCGGTGCCCGACGACACCGCCCGGACCTTCTGCATCGACGGCACCGCGGCGCGCACGGCCTCGGCGAACTCGACCTCGATCTCGGTCGGCGCGCCGAAGCTGGTGCCGTTGGCGAGCGTGCGCGCGATGACCTCGAGGATCTCGGGGTGGGCGTGGCCGAGGATCATCGGCCCCCACGACCCGATCAGATCGAGGTAGGCGTTGCCGTCGACGTCGAACACCCGGCCGCCCTCGCCGCGGGCGATGAACAGCGGCTCGCCGCCGACCTGGCGGCACGCGCGCACGGGCGAGTTGACCCCGCCGGGGATGACGGCCTGGGCGCGGGCGAAGATCTCGGCGGAGCGGGGCGTTGGGCGGAGCGTCATCGGGGCGGGCTTACCACGGCCGGCGGCCGGCGCGATGGCCGCGGCCGGCGCGCGATCGTCGCCGCCCGGATCGCGCCGCCCACGTCCTCGACGCCGGCGCACCGCCACCGGGCGGCGGCGGCGGCGGGGACCACGGTGCGCCCGCGCCCGCGCCCGCGCGCCGGCCGGTGTATCCTCGCGAGCCATGGTGCAAGCGCGCGCGGGTCACGTGGGTTCGTTGGCTCTCGTCGCGTCGATCGTGGCGCTCGGCGCGTGCGGGCGCGCCGGCGGAGCGGCGCCGCTGCCGGTGATCGGCGCCCAGCACGGCGCCGCCGTGGCGACGGTGCCGTGTCCACCCGAGGCCGAGCTCGCCGCGGCGCTGCGCGCGCGCTGGGCGCTGACCAACGCCGACGTCGACACCACCTGCACGCCGGGGCGGTTCCCGCAGGCCGGCTGGGCGATCTCGGCGGTGGTCGACCTGTCCGAGGACGAGGCCTGGGATCGGATCGTCGTGCTCGACGCCGCCACCCGTGCGGTGATCGCCGAGAGCGAGGTGCACTCGATCCCGCCGTGGGCGCGCAACGAGGGCTCCGGTGGGGCGCGGTTCGAGGTGGTCGACTTCGACGGCGACGGCGTCGACGAGCTCACCAGCACGGGCGGCGAGAGCCACGGCGGCTCGAACGTCGAGTGGCTGGCCGTCGCGCGGCTGAGCGGCGCCGCGATCGCCCAGGCGCTGTGGCTGCAGACCCACTACGACGACGCCGGGGAGGTCGACGCCGCCGAGGGCCTCGCGTGCGACGTCGACGCCAGGATCGTCGCGAGCGGCGCGGCCCGGGTCATCGCCGCGGTCGGCGCCGTGACCAGCCAGCGCACCGAGCTGCCCGAGGATTGCTTCGTCGGACGTCGGGAGTACCGGCTCCGCGACGGCGCGTTCGTGCACGCCCCCTGAGCCACCGGCGGAGCGGGCGCGGCGCCCGTGCGCGGCGCCCGTGCGCGGTGCGCGCCGCCCCAGCGGCCGACCGGGGCCGAGGTCGCGCGCACAGCGAGACCCAGCGGCTGACCGGCTGGCCGAGTGGTCCCCGATCCAGATCGCTACGCCTCGACGTCGTCGTCCGCGTCGTCGTCGTCCGCGTCGTCGTCGTCGTCCGCGTCGCCGTCGTCCTCGCCGTCGAGGTCGCTGGCGTCCATCGGCACGGTGTCGCCGTCGTCGGCGGCCTCGATCGGCGCGCCCTCCTCGATGTCGCTCTCGTCCGGGTCGGCCAGGCGCTCGAGCGCCGCCACGCTCTCGCCGTCGTCGAGCCGCATCACCCGGACGCCCTGGGTCGCGCGACCCTGGATCGGGATGTCCTTGGCGCGCAGGCGGATGATCTTGCCCTTGTCGCTGATCAGGATCACGTGATCGTCGGCGGCGACGATGCGCACCGCCGCGACCTTGCCGTTGCGGGTCGTGGTCTTGATCGTGATGACGCCCTTGCCGCCGCGGTTCTTGGTCGGGTAGTCGGCGAGCGACGTGCGCTTGCCGTAGCCGCGGGCGCACATCGTCAGCAGCGTGGCGTCGCTGCCGCGCTCGAACGCGACCATGCCGACCAGGCGATCGTTGGTGCCGAGCTTCATGCCGCGCACGCCGCCGGCCTCGCGGCCCATCGGCCGGACCTTGTCGTCGCGGAACCGGACCGCCAGGCCCTTGGCCGAGGTCAGGAGCACGTCGTGCTTGGCGCTGGTGATCGCCACCGACACCAGCCGGTCGGTGTCGTCGAGCGAGATCGCCCGGATGCCGGTGACGCGGATCTTCTCGAAGGCGGTCAGCTCGGTCTTCTTGACGGTGCCGCTCGCGGTGGCGAGGAACACGTAGCGGTCGTCGCTCCACTCCTTGAGCGGCAGCATCGACACGACCTCCTCGCCGTCCTGGAGATCGATCACGTTCACGAACGGCTTGCCCTTGGAGGTGCGCGCGCCCTCGGGCAGCTCGTAGACCTTCTTGTAGTAGGCCCGGCCCTTGGACGTGAACAGGAGCAGGTGGTCGTGGGTCGAGGCCGCGAACATGTCGGCCACGAAGTCGTCGTCCCCGCCCTGGGCGGCGCCGGTGATGCCGCGGCCGCCACGGCCCTGGGCCTGGTACTCCTTGAGCCGCGTGCGCTTGACGTAGCCGAGCCGGGTCCGGGTGACGACCATGTCCTCCTGGTCGATCAGCGCCTCGGTCAGGATCTCGCCCTCGGCGTCGACGATCTCGGTCCGGCGCGCGTCGCCGAACTCGTCCCGGAGCGCGACGAGCTCCGCGACGATCGCGCCCATCAGCTTCTTGTCGTCGGCCAGCAGGCCCTCGAGGTAGTCGGTCAAGCTCCACAGCTCGCGGTACTCGGCCTCGAGCTTCTCGCGCTCGAGGCCGGTCAGCCGGCCGAGCCGCATGTCGAGGATGGCCTGGGCCTGGCGGGCGGTCAGCTGCACGAACCCGGCGGCGCGCGCGGCGGCGACCTCGGCCTCGGGCCGGCCGGCGCGCTCGAGGAAGCCGTCGAGCCCGCCCAGCCGCTCGGCCTGCAGGCGCTCCTTGGCGATGTCGGTGTCCTTCGACCCGCGGATGATCTCGATCACCCGGTCGATGTTCATGACCGCGAGGCCGAGGCCCTCGACGATCTCGCGCCGGGCGCGGGCCTCGCGCAGGTCGAACAGCGTCCGCCGGGTGACGACGTCGCGGCGGTGGTCGATGAACACGTGCAGCGCCCGCCGCAGCGTCAAGAGCACCGGCCGGCCGTCGACGATCGCCAGCATGTTGACGGCGAACGAGCTCTGCAGCGCGGTCGCCTTGTAGAGGTTGTTGAGGATGACCTGGTCGTTGGCGTCGCGCTTGAGCTCGAACACGACCCGCATGCCGGTGCGGTCGCTCTCGTCGCGGATGTCGGAGATGCCCTCGAGCTTCTTGTCGCGGACCTGGTCGGCGCAGTTCTCGATCCACCGCGCCTTGTTCACCATGAACGGCAGCTCGGTGATGATGATCGCGGGGCGGTCCTTGCGGACGTCCTCGACGTGCGCGCGCCCGCGCACCACGACCGAGCCGCGGCCGGTCTTGAACGCGCTGAGGATGCCGAGGCGGCCCTGGATGATGCCGCCGGTCGGGAAGTCAGGCCCGGTGACGATCCGGAACAGGTCCTCGTCGGGCAGGGTCGGCCGCTCGATCAGCGCGAGCACGCCGGTGACGATCTCGGTCAGGTTGTGCGGCGGGATCGACGTGGCCATGCCGACCGCGATGCCGGTGGCGCCGTTGAGGAGCAGGTTCGGCACCTTGGTCGGCAGGACCGTGGGCTCGAACTCCTTGTCGTCGTAGTTCGGCTGCCACTCGACGGTCTCCTTGTCGAGATCGGCGAGCAGCTCGCTGGCCAGCTTGGCCATGCGGCACTCGGTGTAGCGCATCGCCGCCGGGGGATCGCCGTCGACCGAGCCGAAGTTGCCCTGGCCGTCGACGAGCATGTACCGCATCGAGAAGTCCTGGGCCATGCGGACCAGGGCGTCGTAGACCGACGCGTCGCCGTGCGGGTGGTACTTGCCGATGACGTCGCCGACGATGCGCGCGCACTTGAGGTACGAGCGGTTCCAGACGTTGTTCAGGCCCTTCTGGGCGAACAGGATGCGCCGGTGGACCGGCTTCATGCCGTCGCGGGCGTCGGGCAGGGCGCGCGCGACGATCACGCTCATCGCGTAGTCCATGAACGAGGAGCGCATCTCCTGTTCGATGGCGATCGGCGTGATGTTGGCGTTGGCGGCGGGGTCGGACATCGGCGGCTCGCTTCTTCTGCGTCCCGGGCCGCGTCGGGGCGGCGGCCCGCGGCTCCGACGACGACCGCCGGCGCACGGACACCGTGTTTAGCCCGAGCCGGCCGCGCACGAAAGCCGCGGCGGGCGCCATTTCTCGGTGAGATCGGAAGCTAACCCCAGGGCCCGCCTGGGTTGATCCCGCGCCGCGCCGCCGCTCCGCCACGCTGCCGCGTCGCCGCTCATCCACGCCGCCGCGCTGCGCGGGACCCGGCGGTCGCAACGACGAGCGCGCGCGGCACCGCGCCGCGGGGCGACGCTGGCGGGCCCGGTGGGCGGCGGCCTACTGCCGGTAGTCGTACCAGGCGCTGTCGTACGGGGCGGCCTGGTGGCAGCGGGCGAAGCAGAAGTCGGCGTGCGTTTCAGCGCCGCCCGGGCTCGACGTCTGCGAGAACAGCCAGTGCTCCTGCAGCGGCAGGTCGGTGTCGTCGCCGAGCTTGCGCATCAGCGCGACGTAGCGGAGGTCGCCGGGCGCGCCGCCTTGGTCGTCGTGGATCTCCTTGACGATGATCGAGCCCTCGGCGTAGCCGCCGACGAACGGCTGGGCCGGGTCCGCGGCGATCGGGTTGACGTAGATGATCCGGTAGGTGTCGCCGTGGCCGGGCGCCGGGCCGCGCACGTCGAGCCGCTTCCAGCTGGTGTAGTCGCCGACCGGCTCGGGATCGACCGCGACCGAGCACGCGCCGAGCGCCGCCAGCGCCAGGGCCAGCGCCGCCCTCACGGCTGCACCTCGAGCGCGCCCAGCGCCAGCTCGATCGGGCCGGCGCCGTCGTCGAGGATCGCCACCAGCGCGTAGCTGCCGGCCGGCGGCCGGGCCACGGTGACGGCGTCGGTGCCGGACTTGACGGCGGCCAGCACGCGCTCGCCGTCGACGCCGCGCGCGCGCACGGTGCCGACCACGAGGTCGCGGTCGCCGTCGGCGATCGTGTAGCGCAGCGCGACCGCGGTGGCGTCGGCGGTGGCCGTCGCGGCGATCGTCGGCGGCTGGTTGCCGGGGCGCGGCGTCCGGTCGGGCGGATCGCCCTGGGCCCAGGCCACCAAGGTCGCGCGCTCGTCGTCGCCGAGCGGGAACCGCGGCGGCATCGGCGCGGCCGACGAGTCGACCCGCAGCGGGATCGCCAGCGCCATCGCCGCGGCGCCGCGGACGCCGACGTCGTCGTCGGGCACCGCCGGGTCGCCGGTCTCGATGATCGTGTCGTCGTACGAGTCGAGCCGGAAGCCGCACCAGCGCACGCCCGGCGTGGTGGTGCAGGCCGACCGCCCGGGCGCGCCGCCGATGGTCGGCACCGAGTGGCAGCGGACGCAGCTGGCGGCGAGGATCGGCAGGACGTCCTCCTGGAACCGCGCGGCGGTGGGCGCGCCGTCGGTGCAGGCGGCGAGCGCGGCGGCGAGGGCGGTGGCGAGCAGCGCGCGGGTCATCGCGTCCTCACAGGTAGTAGTGCAGCTGGAGCTGCGACAGGAAGCCGGGCGCGTCGAGGTCGTTGCCGACGGCGCTGGCGCGGTTGAGCCAGTACAGCTCGACGTGGGCGCGCGGGAAGTACTGCAGCACGATCTCGGCGGCGTCGCGCCACGACCGCAGGGTCAGGTCGGGCTGCCAGCGGTGGACGCCGGCGGCGAGCCACACGCCCCGGGTCACGCGCTGGCTGGCGCCGAGGTAGCCGCCGAGCTGCCACCGGGTCGGGCCGGCCGGGAAGCTCTGGCGCTGGAGCGCGACCTCGCCCTCGAGCAAGAGCCCGGCGCCGTCGAACCAGCGCTGGCCGGTGCCGTCGAGCAGCACCCGGGTGTCGTCGGGCGAGGTCGCGTAGCGCACGCCGGTGCCGAGCGCCGCGGTCTGATCGAGCACGCGCCGCTGGTAGCTCGCGGCCACGCCCTTGGCCCGGGGCCCCGCGCCGAGGAGCGGCACCGGGTTGGGGATGAACGCGTGGACGTGGCCCTCCCAGTCGCCGCGCACGACCCCGGCGCCGACGCCGTAGGGCTCCTCGGACAGGCCGAACCCGAGGTAGCGCCGCACGGACGCGGTGTGGTCGGGCAGGCGCAGCCCGAGCGGGGTGAAGAACCGCCCGGCCCGCGCGTAGGCGGCGCCGCGCTGGTACATCAGGTAGTGCTCGCGCGAGCCGAGGCGCTCGATCAGGGGCGGGCTGGGATCGCGGGCGGCGCCGCGCAGCCCGACGACGAGGTTGAACGACACGCCCGCGCCGCCGGCCCGGGCCGCGAGGTCGGCCTGCATCGGGAACGCCGCGAGGTCGCGCTCGCCGTCGGCGGCCTTGATCATCGCCGCGCCGCGGAAGTCACCGCCGAGCGCCAGCCACGACGGCGGGGTCCACAGCCCGTGCAGGAGCGCGCCGTCGCCGCCGCGGCTGATCGTGTCGCCGGCCTCGAGCCGGCCGTAGTCGGTGAGCAGCCCGCCGCCGGTCGGGGCGAGGTGGCACTCGCTGCAGGTCGTCGCGCCGGTCGAGAGCTGGAAGCGCGGGTAGGCCGCGGCCGGGGCCGCCAGCGCCAGCAGCGCGCCGATGACGACGGCTACTCGCACGTCGCGCCCTCCGCGATCCAGCGCTCGACGAGCGCGAGCTCGACCTCCGGCAGCGGGCTGTCGGGCGGCATGCGCGGTCGGCCGATGCCGCGCAGCTGGTAGACCAGCTGCGAGAACTCGGGGCTGCCGGGGTCGACGTAGTTGCGCGGCGGCGCGCCGGGCACCAGCGGCTCGCCGCAGATGCGGCCGGTCAGGAAGGTGTACGCGCCGGTCCGCGACGACAGGTCGAGCCCGGCGACCGCGGCGGCGGTCGAGTGGCACCCGGCGGTGGCGCACGCCGGCGCGATCACGGCGGTGTGCAGGTACGACCAGCGCGCGGGCCGATCGTCGACGTCGGCGCACCCGACCAGGGCCGCGAGCACGAGGAGGCGAGGGGGCGAGGGCATCCGTGCCCATGCCTACGCCGGTCGCCGCGGCTGGTTACACCGCGGCCGCGGGCAAGAGCGCCGCCAGCGCGGCGCCGTCGACGTGGACGTCGTGGCGGGCCAGGCGCGCGACCACGCGCTCACGCACCGCGGTCACCAGCGCGCGCTGGTGATCGGCCGCCGGCGCGACGCCCAGCCCCGGCGCCTGGCACGCGTCGCAGGCCTCGCGCTGCCACAGCGGCGCGAAGCTGGCGATCGCCGCCAGCGCGACCTCGGCCAGGTGCGCGCGATCGGCGGGCTCGAGCTGCGGCCCGGCCCAGGCCAGCAGGCGGAACCCCAGCTCGGCGTGGGGGCCCTCGTCGCCGAGCAGGCGATCGAGCACGGCCTGCACCAGCGGCTCGGTCACGAGCGCCCGCGACCGGCGCAGCGCTGGCACGCTCAGCGCCTCGCCGACGCACGACACGCTGATCGCCAGCTCGAGCGCGCGCACCAGCGCCGGCGCGCCCGGCGTCGTCACCTGCGAGATCTGGGCGACGTCGAACGCCAGCGGCAGCGCGCCGCCCAGCTCGCCCAGCAGCCGGGCGACCAGCTCGACGTGATCGAGCTCGTCGACGACGATGTCGGCGGCGACGGCGGTGAGATCGACCGGCGCGCCGCACTCGAGCAGCGCGGTGGCCAGGTTGCCGAACGCCGCGGCGCTGGCGTACTCGGTGAAGACCCCGTTGGTCCACACGCGCCGGGCCTCGAGCAGCTCGGCCGCGGTCGTCGACGCGAGGTCGAGCGTGCCCCAGGGCAGGTCGTCGATGCCGGGCCGGCGCCGGCGCAGGCGTCGCTCGGACCAGACGCCCTGCCAGTCGAGCTGGAACAGCGCGGTCACGGCAGGCCCCGACGGCACGCGGCCACGAGCGGCTCGGTCGAAGGGGCGTCGGCGGCGATCGTGGTCATGGTCGGCTGCTCGCTGGCGGCGTCGGTGATGAGCCGCACCTGGCGATCGACGTCGATGAACACGGTCACGTCGGTGGTGCCGCAGGTCCGGCTCTGGAACGCCCAGCGCCCACCGTCGGCCTCGATCAGGCGGGTCGTGCCGACGGCGTCCGTGCACTGGCGCTGCGGCGGACCCTTGGTGGCGATGTTGCCGCACACCGGGCGCTCGCTGGCCGAGACCAGCGGGCGCGCGACCGCGACGCCGGGCGCGGACACGGGGCGGACCAGCGGCCGGGGCGCGGGCGTGGGGCGGACCAGGGGCCGGGGCGCGGCGGCGCGGGGCCGGGCCGTGTGGGCGGGGGCGTCGCCCGGACGGGCCTCGGCGACGCAGGCGGTGGCGGCGAGGGTGGAGAGCGCGAGGACGAGGGTGGTGGGCGGGGGCGGCATGGGTGGCTCCTTTGAGCACCAGGACGCCCGCGGCCCCCGACCGTTAACCGCGCCGCCAAGAAAAAGACGACGTGCCGCCCGCCGCGCAGAGCCTGTGCTTCTTCCGGTCGAGCACCGGTCGACGCGCCGGGAGTTTCGCGTCCTGGGTGGGGGCCCTCATCGGGGCTGCCCCCGATGGGGGAGGGTTCGGCGACGAACCCTCTGGAACTCAGGCGCGGCCGGCGGCCTTGCGCCAGCTCGCGCGCTCGGCGCACCGCTGCCACCACGCCATCACGTGCGCGTGCGGCACGAACAGCTCCTTGGCGGGGGTCGCCATCAGGTACTCGATGTACGGCAGGAAGCCGACGTCGGCGAGCGTGAACGCGTCGCCGGCCAGGGACGGCGACTGAGCGAGGCGGGCGTCGAGCACCGCGAGCGCGCGGGTGATGCCGGCGTTGCCGTCGCTGATCATCTGCGGGTCCTGGGCCTGACCGCGCATCGGGAAGAACACGTAGTTGTAGATGAGCTTCATCGCCGACGGCGTGAAGTTCGAGGTTTCGACGCTGATCCAGTGCTCCATGACCGCGCGGCCCTGGGCGGTGTGCGGCACCAGCGCGCCGCCGGCCCGCTCGTCGAGGTAGCGGCAGATCGCGCGCGACTCGTAGAGCGCGAAGCCGTCGTCGTCGATCGCCGGCACCTGGCCGAACGGCTGCCGCGCGAGGTGCGCCGGCTGCTTGTGCTCGCCGGCCCCCAGGTCGACGTTGAGGAACTCGAACGGGGTGCCGGTCTCGTGCAGCGTGCACAGCACCTTGCGGGTGCAGGTGCTCAGCGGGTTGCCGAAAAGCTTGATCATCGGCGCAGGGTAGCGCCGAACCGACCGGGCGGCAGGGCGCCGCGTGGGCGGGATCACGGGTGGAGCACCGCGCCGCCGATCACCTGGCCGCGCCACTTGGTCAGCAGGGCCTCGCGCCACGCGGTCAGCGGGAACCGGTGCGACACGTACGGCGAGATCGCCCCGGCCGCGGCCCAGCCCAGCACCGCGGCCAGGCGCGGTGGCCGCAGCGCCGGATCCTTGACGGTCGAGATCACGGTCGGGCAGCCCAGCACGTCGAGGCCCTTCATCATGATCAGGTTGGTGGGCAGCTGGTTGGCGTTGGGCGCGCCGCGCCCGCCCTTGCCGGCGGCCACGAACGGCGTCGCGGCCCAGCCGACGATCAGGTAGCGCGCGCCGAACCGCGCGCACCGCAGCGCCGCCTGCGACAGCTCGCCGCCGACGCCGTCGTAGACCACGTCGACGCCGTCGGGCGCGATCGCCTTGACCGCGTCGCGCAGCGGCGCGTCGCCGAGCGCGACGACGTGATCGGCGCCCCGGGCCGCGACCACCTCGAGCTTGGCGGCCGAGCGCCCGACCGCGATGACCCGGGCGCCGACCTGGCGGGCGACGTCGACCGCGGCCAGGCCGGTGGCGCCGGCCGCGCCCAGGATCAGCACGGTCTCGCCCGCGGCGAGCCGGCCGCGCGTGAGCAGGCAGTGGTAGGCGGTCTCGTAGTTGCCGAGCAGGCAGCAGGCCTGATCGAAGTCGAGCGCGCCCGGGATCGGCACGACCGCGGCCGCCGGCGCCACCGCGTAGCTCGCGAAGCCGCCGTAGCGTTGGTAGGCGCCGAGCGAGCGCGGGCCCGACGTGAAGCCGTCGATCAGCACGCGATCGCCGACGGCGCAGGTCGTGACCGCGGGCCCGCGCCACGCGATCGTGCCGGCGTACTCCAGCCCGGGCGTGTACGGCGGCGTCGGCACGTGCTGGTACTGGCCGCTGGTCATGAGCAGATCGACCCAGCCGACCTGGGCGCTGGCGACCGCGACGATCACGTCGGTCGGCGCCAGCGTCGCCGGATCGGGCGGCGCCATCGGCTCGAGCGCGAGGTGGTGATCGATCGCGTCGAGCGGGGTCTCGCCGAGCGCGGTGACGACGACGCGGTGGCCGGGCTGCATCGCCGGCATGATGCCGGAACCGGCGGCCGGGCGGTCCGCGGCGGTCCGGATCTTCGAGGCCGCTCGGCCCCGGGCGGCACGCGCCGGGTCGGAGCAGCGTGGCGAGCATCACGCCGCGGTCACAAGGGCGCGCGCACGTCGAGGCGCCTTGGTAGCCTGGCGCATGCGCACCGCTGTCGCTGCCCTCGCGTGGATGGGGGCGATCGTCGTGGCCACCGCCTGCGGCGGCGGCAGCCCGGTCGACGCCGGCGGCTACGATCCGTTGCCACCCATCGACGCGTCGGGACCGCTGATCGAGGCGCCGCTCGAGCAGTGGACCTGGGTGCCGATCGAGGGCATGCGCTGCGGCGACGGCTCGGCCACCGGCGTCGGGGTCAACCTGACCCGCCGCAGCGATCGGGTGCTGGTGTTCCTCAACGGCGGCGGCGCCTGCTGGGACGCCCAGACCTGCTTCGAGCTGCGCACCGCCGCCAGCATCGACGCGCCGTTCGGCGCCGCCGAGTTCGAGGCGGTGCGGGCCACCCTCGCGAGCTACCCGCTGTTCGGGCGCGCGGCCGGCAGCCCGTTCCAGAACGTCAGCTTCGTGTTCGTGCCGTACTGCACCGGCGATCTGCACGCCGGCCACAACACCGCGCCGTACACCACCACCGCCGGGCCGCGCACGGTCGCGCACGTCGGCCAGGACAACCTCGACGCGCTGTGGCCGCGGTTGCGCGACGTGCGGCCGGGCGCCGATCGGGTCTGGCTGACGGGCGCGTCCGCCGGCGGCTACGGCGCGATGCTCGAGGTCGATCGCCTGCGCGCGGCGTTCAGCGCATCGCGCGTCGACGTGCTGTCCGACTCGTCGCACCCCATCGATCCGGAGCCGGCGCGGTGGGACGCGATGCGCGCCGCGTGGTCGCTCGACCTCCCCGGCGGCTGCGCGGCCTGCGCCACCGGCTTCGGGGGATGGCCCGCCCACCTGCGCGCCACCGCCCCGACCGGCGCGCGCTGGGCGCTGCTGATGAACACCCGCGATCAGACGATCGCGGCCTACTTCGGCGTGAGCCAGGCCGAGCTGGCCGCCCGCACGCTGGCGATCCGCGATGGCATGACCGTCGGCAGCGGCCAGGCCGCGTTCGTGATCGACGCCGCCAGCCATGTGCTCACCGCCACCAGCCCGGCGCCGCAGACCACCGGCGGCGTGGGCATCGCCGCTTGGGTCCGGCAGTTCGCCATCGATGACCTGGCGTGGGCGTCGGCGGGCCCGTGACCCTGGCCTGATCCACCTTCCCAAGCGATCCGCAAGAGATCAGCTGGTGGTGAACGATAATTCTGGCAAGAATTAGGCTTCGTCGGGCTGGATCAAGGCTTGGCGGCGGTCCACAGTCCGCCTCCAGGAGGCACCCGTGGACACCCGCAAGAGCCGCACTGCATCGAACACCGCCCCGCGCGAGCTGCGCGACTTCCTCGAGATCCCGTACGACGAGCTCGAGGAGCTCAACCTCGAGGCCAAGAACCAGCGCCTGAACCGGACCAAGCCCGACAAGATCCGCGAGCAGCGCATGAAGTACCTGACCGACGAGAAGCGCATCAAGGCCGTCACCGTGTGCTTCACCGACCTCGAGGGTCGGCTGCACATGCTCGACTACGACAAGAAGTTCCTCCTGCGTCGGCCGACAACCTGACCTTCGACGGCAGCTCGATCCGCGGCTTCTCGGCGCAGCAGGAGTCCGACCTGCGCCTCGGCATCGACTGGCCGGCGTTCTACTGGCTGCCGGCCGACGTCTTCGGGCCCGGCAAGGTGCTGGTGTTCGGCGAGGTGCTCGAGAAGGACGGCTCGCCCTACGAGGGCGATCTGCGCGGCCGGCTCAAGGCCTACACCGAGGGCCTCTACGCCAAGGATCAGACGGTCTGCAACGTGGCCCACGAGATCGAGGGCTTCCTGTTCAAGGGCCGGGACGCCGAGCGCCACTACCACGAGACCGGCGCGTTCGAGTTCATCTCGACCGGCGGCTACTACCACTCGCTGCCGGGCGACGCGCTGCGCCGCTTCATCGACAGCTCGGCCGAGGCCCAGCGCGCGATGGGCTTCGAGAACGAGAAGGACCACCCCGAGGTGGCGCCGTCGCAGTTCGAGATGAACTTCAAGTACGCCGACGCGGTGGTCGGCGCCGATCAGGTGCAGCTGTACAAGCTGCTGGCGCGCCAGGTCGCCAGCCAGCACGACATGACCGCGTCGTTCCTGCCCAAGCCGGTCACCGGCGTCAACGGCAACGGCATGCACACCAACCTGTCCTTGTCGAAGAAGGGCGTGAACACCTTCCACGACAAGAAGGGCAAGGACGGCCTGTCCAAGGCCGGGTGGGACTTCATCGCGCGCATCCTCGGCGCGGCGCCGGACATCTGCCTGGCGCTCAACGCGTCGGTCAACTCGTACCGCCGGCTCGATCCGCACTACGAGGCGCCGAACCAGATCAAGGCCTCGGCGATCGACCGCGGCTCGATGGTGCGCATCCCGCTGGGCAACGAGCGCTCGGCCCGGGTCGAGGTGCGGTCGGTGGCGCCCGACGCCAACCCGTACATGTCGGTCTACACGATCCTGCGCACCGGCCTCGAGGGCCCGGTCGAGGCCGACGACGACGGCAAGAAGTCGCGGACCCGGTTCCTGCCCGACAACATCTACGACGCGATCCGCCTGTTCAAGGGCAGCGCGTTCACCAAGAAGCTGTACGGTGAGACCGTCCACACCAAGTACGTCGAGCTCAAGAACGCGTCGGCCGAGCGCTGCCCGAAGGCCCTGGGCGCGACGGTCAAGACCAACGAGATCCAGTTCCACCACGAGATCACGAACCAGTACCTGTGGTCGAAGTTCTGAGCGGGGCGGATCCGGGCGGAGCTTGCCTCTCCTGAACCGATTCGCTCGGCGGAGGTCTGGGGCCCTCCTCGGGGCGGTCCTCGATGGGGGCCGGCGCGCGGGCGCGGTCGCGGGGCCGCCGATCAGGCGCTGGCGAGGGTGACGACGATGGCGACGAGCGGCGCGGCCACCTCGAGGCGGTCGAGCCAGGGGCCGCGCACGTGGGCGCGCACCCGGCGGCCGATCAGGTTGCCGACCACCAGCGCGGCCGCGAGCGTGGCCAGGGCCGGCACCATCGCGGCGCTGTACAGCCCGCCGAGCGCGTAGCCGGCGACCCGGGCGCTGTTGAGGATCAGGGCGCTGGCGGCGACGGTCGCGACGTAGCCGTCGCCGCGCACGCCCGCGGCCAGGAGCACCGGCGACACCAGCACGCCGGCGCCGCCGGCCGACGCGCCGACCGCGCCGACCACCGCGCCGCTGCCGGTGAGCGCCCGCGGCGACGGCGCCCACGCGAGGCCGCCGAGCGCGCGGGCCAGCGCCAGCGCGGCCACGACGATCAGCGCGCCGTGCAGCACCGCCGGCGGCAGCGAGGTCACGACCACGGCGCCGGCGAGCGCGCCGACCGCCAGGCCGACGCCGAACCGGGCCACGATCGCGCGGTCGACCGCGCGCGCGTACAGCGCGGCCCGGTGGGCGTTGCCGACGGTCAGGGCCGCGGCCGACAGCGCCAGCGCGGTGGCCGGCGGCATGAGCAGGGACAAGAGCGCCAGCGCGACCATGCCGCCGCCGACGCCGGTGACCGTGGTCAGGATGCCGCCGAGGAGACCGATCGCGACGAGGAGCGCCATGCCGCTACGATGGCGTCTCGCGGGCCAGCCGTCTTGTCGAATGATTCGATGGTTTCCATAACCAGTGTCGATGGTACGATCGCGGCGATGTTGCGCGAGCTCGAGCAGTTCGTGGCGGTCGCGACCGCCGGCACGTTCACCGCGGCGGCCCGGCGGGTGCACCTGTCGCAGCCGGCGCTGACCGCGGCGATCCAGCGGCTCGAGCACGAGGTCGGCGCGCCGCTGTTCGATCGCGGGCGCCACGGCGCGACCCTGACCGCGGCCGGCCGCGCGCTCGTGCCCCGGGCCCAGGCGGCGCTGGCGGCGTTCGCCGACGGCAAGCGCGCGGTGGCCGAGATCGAGGGCCTGGCGGCGGGCGAGGTGCGCATCGGCGGCGGCGCGACCGTGTGCACGTACGTCCTGCCGCCGATCCTCGCCCGGTTCCGGCGGGCGCGGCCCGGCATCCGGCTGGGCCTACGCGAGGGCTACACCGACGAGCTCGAGCAGGCGATCGAGGCCGGCACGCTCGACCTCGCGGTCGTGACGATCGACCGGCGGCGGCCCGCGGCCGGGTCGATCGAGCGCCTCGGCAAGTTCCCCGACGACGACCTGATCGTCGTGGGCGCGCCGGACTGCGATCCGCGGACCGCGCCGTGGATCACGTTCGCGCCGGGCTCGCCGACCCGGGCGCTCCTGCTCGAGCGCGTGCCCCAGGCGGCGATCGTCATGGAGCTGGGCTCGATCGCGGCGGTCAAGGGCCACGTCCGCGCGGGCATCGGCCTGGCGCTGCTGAGCCGGCGCGCGGTCGAGACCGACCTGGCCCGGGGCAGCCTGGTCGAGGTGCCGCTCAAGTGGGCGCCGGTGCGACGCCGGCTGGGCGTGCGCCACCGTGGCGCGCGGCACCTGACGCCGGCCGCGACCGCGCTCCTGGCGATGCTGCGCTGAGCGCGAGGTCCGACCTTCGCCGACGCGCCGCGGCGGGCGCTGGGCCAGCGCGACGGCCGCGCGCCGGTCAACGCCGACGACGATCCAGCGACGCCGTCGCGGCGCGCACGTCGGCCCACCGCGTCGTGCCGGCGCGGGGTGGCCAGGGCGCGCCGGCGGCGGTACCACTACCGGCATGCGCAGGTCCCTCTGGTCGATGGCGTTGTTCCTGGCGGCGGCGTGCGGTGGCCCGTCGGCGCCACCCGCGGCTCGTCCCACCCCGGTCCCGGTGGCGCCGGTCCCGCCTGCGCCGCCGCCGGTGGCGCCGGCCGCGGTCACGCCGCCGATCGCCACGGCCCGCGTGGTCACCGACCGCTACCACGGCGTCGACGTCGCCGATCCGTACCAGTGGCTCGAGGGTGACGGCCCCGAGGTCACGGCCTGGAGCGACGGCCAGGACGCGTACGCGCGCCACGTCCTCGACCACCTGCCCACGGTCGCCGCGCTCCGCGACGAGCTGCGCGCGATCTACACCGCGCCGACGACCAACTACGGCGACCTCAAGGCCGCGGGCGGCAAGGTGTTCGCGCGCCGCAAGCTGCCGACCAAGCAGCAGGCCGAGCTGGTCGTGATGGACACGCCCGAGGCCGCGGCCGAGGCGCGGCTGATCCTCGACCCGACCGCCGGCGGCAGCGCGATCACGACGATCGACTGGTTCGTGCCGTCGCCCGACGGCACCAAGGTCGCGGTGTCGATCTCGTCGGGGGGCAGCGAGGCCGGTGACCTGCACATCGTCGATCTCGACGGCCGCGACCTCGACGTGGTCATCCCCGACGTCCAGCGCGGCACCGGCGGCGGCGACATGGCCTGGCGCCCCGACGGCGCCGGGTTCTGGTACACGCGCTACCCGGCGCCGGGCGAGAAGCCCGACGACGAGCGCGACTTCTGGATGCAGGTGTGGTGGCACACGCTCGGCACGCCGGTCACCGACGATCGCTACGAGCTCGGCGCCGACCTGCCCAAGATCGCCGAGATCGCGCTCGTCGCCGACCCGCGCGGGCGGGTGCTGGCGACGGTGCAGGACGGCGACGGCGGCACCTTCCGGCACTACCTGCGCGCGGCCAAGGGCGGCTGGACCCAGCTCACCGACTGGGGCGACGCGGTCGTGTTCGCTGGCTTCGGTCCCACCGAGGACCTGTGGCTGGTGTCGCGCAAGGGCGCGCCGCGCGGCAAGGTGCTGCGGCTCGACGGCAAGCGGCCGGCGCTGGCGCGCGCCAAGGTGATCGTGCCCGAGGGCGCCGACGCGATCGTCACCGGCTACCCCGACCGGGGCCTGGTCGTGACCAAGGACCGCCTGTACCTGACCGTCCAGCTCGGCGGCCCGACCGCGCTGCGGGCGTTCACGCTGCGCGGCCGGCCGGCGCCGGCGCCGGCGCTGCCGCCGGTGTCGAGGGTGGCGCAGCCCAAGGTGGTCGGCGACGACCTGGTGGTGTGGTCGTCGTCGTTCACCGCGCCGGGCGGGTACGCGCGCATCGACGGCGAGACCGGCGCGCTGACCACGATCGCCGCGCTGTCGCCGCCGTCGACCGTCGACCTCAGCGAGTTCGAGGTCGTGCGCGAGCAGGCGATCTCGCAGGACGGCACCCAGGTGCCGATGTCGATCGTCTGGAAGCGGGGCGCGCCGCGCGACGGCTCGATGCCGTGCGTGGTCAACGGCTACGGCGGCTACGGCATCAGCCAGGAGCCCGGCTTCCTCGAGAGCTGGGCGCCGGTGCTCAAGCGCGGCGTCTGCTTCGTCTCGGTCAACACCCGGGGCGGCGCCGAGTTCGGCGAGGCCTGGCACCGGGACGGCGCGCTGACCAACAAGCAGCACGTCTTCGATGACTTCGCGGCGGCGCTCGATCACCTGGTCGCGCGCGGCTTCACCCGTCCGGAGCGCACGGTGATCCTCGGCGGCTCGAACGGCGGGCTGCTGATGGGCGCGCTCCTGACGCAGCACCCCGAGCGGGTGCGCGCCGTGGTGGCGCAGGTCGGCATCTACGACATGCTCCGGGTCGAGCGCTCGCCCAACGGCCAGTTCAACATCACCGAGTTCGGCACCGTCGCCGACCCCGCGCAGTTCGCGGCGCTCTACGCGTACTCGCCGTACCACCACGTCGTCGCCGGCACCGTCTACCCGGCGGTGCTGATGACCACCGGCGCCAACGATCCGCGGGTCGCGCCGTGGCAGTCGCGCAAGATGGTCGCCGCGCTGCAGGCGGCCCAGGGCGGCGACGCGCCGATCCTGCTGCGCACCAGCAGCAGCTCGGGCCACGGCGCGGGCACCGCGATGGACGAGCGCATCGACGCCGGCGCGCACGTGCGCGCGTTCATCCTCGATCAGCTCGGCGTCGAGTGATCGTCGTCGCGGCCGCGGGCGCTCAGCCGAGCACGCCGCGGTCCCGCAGGATCGCCTCGATCTCGGCGCGCCGGGCCTCGAGCTCGGGCGGGTCCTTGACCGGCTGGAACCGGCCGTCGACGCCGCCGCGCGCGACCTCGAGGAACTGGGTCGGCAGGAACGCGGTCAGCTCGCCGACCAGGCGCTCGGACTGGATCGCGGTGGCGCCGTCGACCTGCTTGGCGACGTGGAAGTAGGTCAGGTCGAAGTCGCGATCGATCGCCTCGACGTCGAGCACGAACGTGTTGGTGTTGAACACGGCGATCGCGTCCTGATCGAACCCGGGCGGGAACCGGAACGACTCGAGGATCTGGACGACGCCGTCGACCCGGGCCGGGGCGCCGCCGCGATCGCCGGGGTCCTTGCGGACCACCTCGGCGGTGATCGCCCGGCCGCTGGCCAGGTGGGCGCCGATGACCGCCGGGTCGAGCGTGGCGGCGAGGTTGTCGACGTTCGACATGTGCAGGTAGCGGCCGCCGGCGGCGCGGAACCGCGCCAGCGCGCCGGCGCGCCGCAGCGCGAACGTCAGATCGCCGTGGCCGGGCGCGTACGGCGACAGCGCGCCGTCGGCCTCGCGGAACAGCGCGCCGTCGGGCGTGAGCCGCAGCGACACGAACTGCGGCACGCACGCGATCGGCGTCGCGGGCGCCGGGGCCCGGGCGGCGAGGTCGTCCTCGAGCCGGGCGTGGGTGGCGTACGACGTGAGCAGCCACACCGGCACCGTGGTCGCGTGCGTCGCGGCGATCCGCGCGGCGTCGGCCAGCTTGAGGTCGAGGAAGGTGCGGTCGCCGACGACCGGCACCACCGCCTTGACGACGCCGCCGAACCGGGTCGCCATGCCGCCGGCCAGGTAGACCACGCCGACCTGGCCGGCGCGGATGGCCGCGGCGCCGCGGGCGTGCAGCTCGGCCCGGGCGGGTGAGCCCGGCGGCGGCAACGCGATCACGTCGTCGTCGGTCGGCGCCGTGACCTCGCCGGCGACGGCGTTGGCGGCGGCGGGCGCGCCGCGGGCCAGGCTCGCGGCGGCGGCGTCGAGGCGGGCCTGGTCGAAGCCGAACCGGTCGAGGAGCGCGCGGGTGTCGGGATCGATCGCGGTCATCGCGCGCGATGGTACGGCAAGCGCAGGTCGCCCGGGGCCAGGGCCGCCCCCAGCGCGCGCCCGGGGCCACCGCGGGCCGCGGCGCGGTAGTGCGCGCGCAGCTCGGCGCGGTCGGCGGCCATCGTCGCCGCGAGCTCGGCGCGGTCGTCGTCGGAGATCGTCCGCGCGAGCGCGCCGTCGGTGAACAGCGCCAGCAGGGCCCGGCCGGCGGCGGCGTGGCGGGCCTCGTCGCGCACGAGCGCGGCCAGCACCGCGCGCGGCCCCGGGGCCGAGGTCGCGGCGCGGTACGCGGCCAGCGCGGTCACCGACTCCTCCTCGGCGACCACCAGCTCGCGCCCGACGATCGCGGCCGCGCGCTGGGCCTTGGTCGTCGCGCCGCGGTCGGGCAGGCCGACGTCGGCGAGATCGATCGCGCAGTCGGCGTGGCCGCCCAGCCAGCCGGCGACCTCGGCGCACCAGGCGGCGTGGCGCAGCTCGTCGCCGATCAGCCGCTGGACCGCGCACAGCGCCGCGAACGGCGCCTCGAGGTCGGCCAGCAGGTGCGCGAGCTCGGCGAAGACCGCGACCGAGCGATACTCGTCGACGATGCGCGCGGCCCAGGCGACCCGCGCGGCGGCGCGATCGGCCTCGGCGTAGGCGGACAGATCGGGCTGGGGCCAGCGCGGGCCGCGCAGGTCGACGGCGAAGCGCGCGAGCGGCGCCGGGCCCGGGGCGAGGTCGATCACGGGGCGTCGGCCCGCGCGGTGGTCGCCGCGGCGGTCCGCGCGGTCGCGGCCGTCGCCGGGGTGGCGGTCGACGCGGCGGTCGACGCGGTGGTCGCGGCTGGCGCCGGCGCGGCGGCTGGGGCGGTCGCGGCGGGCTTCGCGACCTGGAACCGCTGGCGCTCGTTGCCCCAGCGCGGGCCGCCGCGCAGCTGGTAGCGGCGCCCGTCGTCGGGCGCGAGCGCGATGGGCGCGGGTCGCGTGGCGGTGACCGGCGGCGTGACGGCGGCGCTGGCCGGGGTCGCGGGCGCGGGCGCGGGCGCGGGCGTGGTCGCGGCGGTGGCCGGGGCGGCGGTCGCCGCGGGGGCGGGCGTCGCACGCACCGGCGGCGGGGACGGGTGCTCGCAGCCGGCGGCGACGAACAACGCGGTGGCGATCCAGGGATGGTGGCGCATCTCGGTAGCCTGCCGGAGCGGCGTCGCGGGCGCCGTCAGGGCTGCGTAAGGCTCCTGGTGCTCCGACCGCGTGATTCTGAACCGCCACGCCGCCGATGCATCTCCATGGGCTGCGTTGCAACTCCTCGAGTTACGGAGAGTAGCCCGTCGTCGTTGCGCCTTGCCCCTGGAGCGCCTCGACGCCGTGGACGGATCACGATCACCCGGTCGGAGCACTCGCTACTCGGCGAGCATGCGCGTGAGCCGCGGCGCGATCTGATCGACCGCCCCCGGCCCCTTGATCGAGCCCTGGATCCGGGGCCCGGCGGCGCGGCCGTCGGCGCCAGGGCGCGCGAACAGCGGGATCATCTGCGCGCCGTAGCCCGCGGCCTCGAGCCGGTCGTCGTCGCGCTCGGCGTCGAACTCGAGCACGGTCAGGCGCGGGAACCGGGCGTCGAGGTCGCCGCGGGCCACCGCCGCGTGGAAGTAGGTGCACGGCTCGCACCACGGCGCGCCGACGTAGACCACGACCTGCCGGCCGGCCGCGCCCGCGACCTGACCCGCGACCCACGGCGCGACCTCGCCGTCGGCCGGCGCCGCGATCAGCTCGACCTTGGCCGGGGCGGGGGCCTCGTGGCCGCCGCAGGCGACGGTGGCGGCGACGAGCGAGAGGGCGGCGCGCATGGCCCGATCATGCGTCGGCTCAGGCCCGGCGCCAAGGCGCGGACGCACGATGGCGGGCGGATCGGCTCGTCCCCGGCGGCCGTGGGGGTAGACTGCGCGGCCCGTGACCGCCGTCCTCACCGTCCAGGATCTGCACAAGCGCTTCGGCGATCGCCGGGTGCTGGCCGGCGCGTCGTTCGTCGTCGACGAGCGCGATCGGATCGGGCTGATCGGCGCGAACGGCGCCGGCAAGTCGACCCTGCTCAAGATGATCGTGGCCGGGGCCGCCGGCGGCGGGGTGACCGCGCGCGACGCCGCCGAGCGCGACGCGATCACGCCCGACAGCGGCGTCATCACCTGGCGGCGCGACCTGACGCTCGAGTACGTGCCGCAGGAGCCGATCCTCGATCCCGAGGCGACCGTCGGCGCGACCCTGGCCCGGCCCGGGGTCGAGCTGCACCAGGTGCGCACGGTCGCGGCCGCGCTCGATCTGCCGCCCGAGGACGCGGTGCTCGGTCGGCTCTCGGGCGGCGAGCTGCGGCGCGTCGCCCTGGCCCGGGCGCTGCTCGGCACGCCCGACGTGCTCGCGCTCGACGAGCCCACCAACCACCTCGACGCCGACACCGTCGCCTGGCTCGAGGATCGCCTCGGCAGCTTCCCGGGCGCGGTCATCGTCGTCACGCACGATCGCTACTTCCTCGATCGGGTCGCGACGCGGATCCTCGAGGTCGATCGCGGCCAGGTGTTCGGCTACGACGGCGACTACACCTACTTCCTCGAGAAGCAGGCCGAGCGCCTGTCGATCGAGTCGACCCACGAGCACGAGCGCGCGATGTTCGTGCGGCGCGAGCTCGACTGGATCCGGCGGGCGCCGCCGGCGCGCACGGTCAAGTCCAAGGCCCGGGTCGATCGCTTCGACGCCGCGGTCGAGCGGGCGCCCGGCGTCGACGAGCGGCCGCCGCGCCGGATGGCGCTGACGCTGCCGGCCGGCCCGCGCCTGGGCTCGACCATCCTCGAGACCCGCGCCCTGACCAAGCGGATCGGCGACCGCACGCTGTTCTCGGACCTGACGATGACGATGAAGCCGCGCGATCGGATCGGCATCGTCGGCAAGAACGGCGCCGGCAAGACCACGCTCATCCGTACGCTCCTGGGTGAGCTGCCGCCCGACGGCGGCACCGTCACGCTCGGCGTCAACACCCGGCCGGCCTACCTCGAGCAGGCCCGGACCGACCTCGACGACGATCGCACGGTCATCGAGGAGGTCGCCGGCGGCTACGATCACGTCGAGCTCGAGAGCGGCCGCACCCACGTGCGCACGTTCCTGCGCCAGCTCGGCTTCGCCGACGCCACCGCCGACGCCAAGGTCGGCAAGCTGTCGGGCGGCGAGCGCAACCGGGTCATGCTCGCGCGCCTGCTGCGCCGCGGCGGCAACCTGCTGGTGCTCGACGAGCCCACCAACGACCTCGACCTGATCACGCTGGCCACGCTCGAGGACGGCCTGCTCGACTTCCCGGGCTGCGCGCTGATCGTCAGCCACGATCGGTGGTTCCTCGACCGGGTCGCGACCGGCATCCTGGCGTTCGACGAGTTCGGCGTGACGTTCTACGAGGGCACCTACTCGAGCTACGAGGCCAAGCGCCTGGCCCGCCGGGCCGAGGCCAAGCGCCCGGCGCCGGCGGCGGCCAAGGTCGCGGCGACGTCCAAGGCCGAGCGCCCGCGCAAGCGCACGTTCAAGGAGCAGCAGGAGCTGACCGCGATGGAGGCCACGATCCTCACCGCCGAGGCCCGGGTCGGCGAGCTCGAGGCGGCGCTGTCGGATCCGGCGCTGTTCCGGGACCGGCCGCTCGAGGTGGCCGGCCTCAACGCCGCGCTCGAGGCGGCCCGGGCCGAGGTCGAGCGCCTGTACGCGCGCTGGGCCGAGCTCGACGCGATCCCGCCAGCCTGACCGCCGGCTGCGGTACTGTGGCGCGCAGATGATCCGTCGCCCGGCAGCGATCCTCGCGCTCCTCACCGGGCTCAACTTCCTCAACTACCTCGACCGCATCCTGGTCGCGGCGGTGCTGCCGAAGCTGTCGGCCGACCTGGGCCTGTCGGACTTCCAGGCCGGCCTGACCGCGACGGTGTTCCTGCTGGGCTACTTCGTCACGGCGCCGCTGTTCAGCGCGCTGGCCGCGCGCTACTCGCGGCGGTCGCTGATCGCGTTCGGCGTGGCGGCGTGGAGCGTCGCGACCGCGACCTCGGGCCTGGCCGGCGATCTCACGAGCCTGCTGATCGCGCGGGCCGTGGTCGGCATCGGCGAGGCCAGCTACGCGACCCTGGCGCCGACGATCATCGACGACATCACCCCGGCCGACCGCAAGGGCAAGGCGCTGGCGATCTTCTACCTGGCCACGCCGATCGGCTCGGCCGTCGGCATGGTGCTGGGCGCGCAGATCGCCGCGCACTGGGGCTGGCGCACCGCGTTCTTCGTCGGCGGCGGCCCCGGCCTCTTGCTCGCCGCGACCTGCCTGCTGATCGCCGAGCCGGCCCGTCGGACCGAGGTCGCGCGGCCGAGCATCCTCGGCAACGCCCGGACGCTGTGGCGCATCCCGCTGTACCGCCGCGCGGTCGCCGGCTACATCGCTCACACCGCCGCGGTCGGCGCGTTCGCGCACTGGGGCCCGACGTTCCTGGTCCGCCGCTACCACCTCGACCTGGCCAAGGCCGGCACCTGGCTGGGCGCGGTCATCGTCGTCGCCGGGGCGATCGGCACGATCATCGGTGGCCGCTGGGTCGATCAGGCGCTGCGGCGCTACCCGTCGGCCGGCGATCACGATCACGCCAGCACGCGCGCGGGCACCAACGCGCTCCTGCGCATCTGCGCCATCGGCGTGGCGGTGGCGGCGCCGTTCACCGCGATGGCGTTCCTGTCGCCGTCGGCGGCGCTGTTCTTCGTGCTGGTCTTCGTCGTCAACGTCGGCATCTTCCTGTCGACCTCGCCGGTCAACGCCGTGCTCCTGCGCACGGTTCCGCCCGAGCTGCGCGCGGCGTCGATGGCCTTCGGCATCTTCGCGATCCACATCTTCGGCGACCTCGGCTCGCCGCCGGCGGTCGGGCTCTTGCTCGACCACATCGACATCGTCGCGGCCATGCTGACCTTGCCGGTGGTGATCGGCCTGGCGGCGGCGCTGTGGTGGCCGCGGGCGCGCGAGGCCACGGGCGATCCCTGAAGGGCGCCGCCGCCTTGCGCTGGCGGCGCGGACCGTCTACGCCTCGGGCCATGCCCAACCGCCTCGCCGGCGAGTCGTCGCCCTACCTGCTCCAGCACCGGGACAACCCGGTCGACTGGTACCCGTGGGGCGCCGAGGCGTTCGTCACCGCCGCGCGCCTCGACAAGCCAGTGTTCGTCTCGATCGGCTACGCCGCCTGCCACTGGTGCCACGTCATGGCCCACGAGAGCTTCGAGGATCCGGCGATCGCGGCCTTGATGAACGAGCTCTACGTCAACATCAAGGTCGATCGCGAGGAGCGGCCCGACGTCGACACGCTCTACATGAACGCGATCCAGGTGCTGGGCGAGGGCGGCGGCTGGCCGCTGTCGGCGTTCTGTCTGCCCGACGGGCGGCCGTTCTTCCTCGGCACGTACTTCCCGTCGCAGGACCGCTACAACCGGCCCAGCTTCAGCAAGGTGCTGCGGGCCATGGCCCAGGCCTACCGCGAGGAGCGGCCCAAGGTCATGGAGAACGTCGAGGGGCTGGTCGAGGGCCTGGTCCAGGTCGATCGCCACTACCGCGGCCAGCCGGTCGCCGGCGGCAGCGCCAGCGCGTCGCTCCTGGTCGCGGCCGGGCGGCAGATCGTGGCGCGGTGCGACCTCGAGCACGGCGGCCTGGCGGGCGCGCCCAAGTTCCCGTCGAGCTCGGCCCACGAGCTCCTGGCCCGGGTGGCCCGGCTGGGCTTCGGCGCCCCGGCCCAGGACGCGTTCGTCCGGTGGGCGGACAAGATGGCCGAGGGCGGCCTCTACGATCACCTCGGCGGCGGGTTCGCGCGCTACTCGGTCGACGAGCGCTGGGCGGTGCCGCACTTCGAGAAGATGCTCTACGACAACGGCCAGCTGCTGGCGGTCTACGGCGACGCCTACGCGCTCACCCGCGGCCCGCGCTACGCCCAGATCATCGAGGAGACCGTCGGGTACCTGGCGCGCGAGCTGTCGGATCCGGCCGGCGGGCTGTACGCGTCGCAGGACGCCGACAGCGAGGGCGAGGAGGGCAAGTTCTACGTCTGGACGCCCACCCAGGTGCGCGACGCGCTCGGCTTCGTCGACGCGCTCCAGCTCTGCAAGGCCTACGGCGTGACCACCGCCGGCAACTTCGAGCACGCGACCACCGTGCTGGCGCGGACCACGCCGCTCGGGGACCGCTCCGACGAGGCCCACCTCGCCGAGCTGCGCGCGCGGCTCCTGACCGCGCGCCAGGCCCGGGTGGCGCCGGCCACCGACGACAAGGTCCTGGCCGGCTGGAACGGCCTGGCCGTGACCGGGCTGGTGCGGGCGTGGAACGCGACCGGCCACGCGCCGGCGCTGGCGCTGGCCCGCCGGGTCGGCGACTTCTTGCTGGCGCGCATGATCGACGGCGATCGCCTGGCGCGCGTGTACAAGGCCGGCGCCACCAAGCTCGACGGCACGATCGAGGACTACGCGTTCGTCGCCGCCGCGCTGTTCGACCTGGGCGAGGCCACGCTCGAGGCCCGCTACTGGCAGGCCGGGGCGGCGCTGATCGGCGCGATCCGCGCGCGCTTCTACGACGACGCCGACGGCGGCGTCTTCTGCCTGACCGCGTCCGACGATCCCGAGCCGCTGATCCATCGGCCCGAGTCGCACCACGACGGCGCGATGCCGTCGGGCGCCGCGGTCGCGGTCGAGGGCCTGGTCCGGGTCGGCTACGTGCTCGACGACGCCGACGCGCTCGCGAGCGCCGAGCGCTACCTCGACCGGCGCCTGAGCTCGGGCGCGCTCGGGCCGCTCGGGGCGGCGCGGCTCCTGTCGGCGCTCGATCTGTTCCTGCACGCCCAGTGCGTGGTGGTGACCGAGGGCGCCGGCGGCGACGAGCTCCTGGCCGCGGCCCGAGCCGCGTACGCGCCGGCCCGGATCCTGGTCGGCCCGTGGGCCGCGCCCGCGGTGGTCGCGGGCAAGGCGCCGCTCGACGGTCGGGCCCAGGCCTACGTGTGCCGCGGCCCGGTGTGCGCCTTGCCGCTCACCGAACCCGCCGATCTCGCTCGGCTCCTGGCCGAGCCGCCGGCCGCGTGAACATCGGGGCGGCGACGTCGTCCAACCCCTATCCGGCGCAGGGCGCGCCGCCCGAGGTATCATCCCCTATGGTCCGACCCTCCTCCCGCTCGCTGGCCGTGCTCGCGGCCCTGGCGCTGTGCGCCGGCACCGCCGCCGCCGACGTCCCGGTCCCCGGCAACCCTTGGCCCTGGCCGACGCTCAAGTCCTGGCTCGAGGGCGCGCCGGTCAAGGCGGACACCGCCGGCAAGGTGGTCGTCCACTGGTTCTGCAAGCCCAAGGTCGAGGCCTGCAAGGACGACCTCGCGCGCATCTACAACATGCGCGAGACCGGCACGATGGTCTACGTGATCGCCTACATCGGCGGCACCGCGCGCGACGCCAAGAAGCTCGACCCGGTCCGGGGCGAGGTCGGCGCCGGCGCGGTCGCCTACGGCAAGCCCGTCATCAAGCTGCTGAAGGAGCTCGGGTTCGGCGCGATGCCGGTGTCGATCGTCGTCGGCACCGAGGGCAAGGTCCAGCTGGTCACGACCACCGCGGATCTCGATCAGCTCGACGCCCGCGACGCCAAGGTCGCCGCGCTGGTCAAGGGCATCCACGAGTTCGACACCACCCAGAGCGGGCCGACCGCGCCGATCAAGCCCGGCGACAAGTTCGACGTCGGGGTCGAGGTCAAGCTGGCGACCTGGCTCAACTGGAACAACATGGTGCCCGAGGTGTTCCTCACGACCCTGCCGCCCGACCTCACCTGCGACGCCAAGATGAAGCGCGGCGCCGACGTGACCGTCGACGGCAAGTTCCTCCGGGCGAAGTTCCAGTGCTCGTCGATGGTCAAGGGCGCCTACGAGCTGCGGGCCGCGCTGCGGTTCGGCTACGACGCGCCCAACAAGGCCACCGGCGTCGGCGAGGACAACGTCAGCTGGAAGTTCGTGATCAAGCCGTAGCGGTCGCACCGGCCACGCCGCCCCGCGCGACCGGCTCGACGCCGCTGGCCGCGCACCTCCGGGGGCGCGCCTCGACGCTCCGTGTCCCGACGGCGGATCACGATCAGCTGCATCGGCGGCTGCCCCGCGACGGCGACGTTCCGCTGCTCGGCGCCCGGCATCGGCGCATCGGCGGTCTTGACCGGGACCGCGTCGGCGTACTTCGCCAGCGTCGACGTCAGCGTCGGCCACTGGCCGGTGACGGTGGCGGCGATCTGCGCGCAGCCGGGCACCGCGCGACAGCGCCGCGCAGGCCTCGGCGTTGGGAACACGTCGGCCGGCGCCGGAGCTGACGACGACCGACCGGTTCGCCGAGCTGGTCCGGCGGCGCCCGCGCGGTCAGCGCAGCTTCGCGACCTTGACCCGGGACCACAGCGGGCGGTGATCGGCGGCGAGGTGGCCTGACTCGCTCAGACGATCGAGCAGCTCGTAGGCGGCGGCGACGTCCTCCTCGGCGTTGTCGCGCGGCGACGGGCTCGCCGCGGCGCCCAGCGCGCGGACGGCGCGGGCGCGCAGGAACCGGGCCTCGGCCACGAGCATGATCCACACCGCCGACTCGGGCGACGCCGCGATCGCGACCAGGCCCTGGACCACCGCGCGATCGGCGTCGGCCAGCGACGCGGCGGCCTTGCCGCGGGCGAGCCCGAGGTCGCCGCGCACGATCAGCGCGCCGACCAGGTTCTCCTTCCACTCGAGGTTGACCTCGTCGTCGGCCACGAGCTTGTCGGCCAGGCCGATCGCGCGATCGATCGCGGTCGCGGCCTCGGCGCCGCGCCCGGCGCGGGCGTGGATCCGCGCGATCAGCACCTCGGCCTGGGCCAGCTCGTTTGCGGACCCCGGCCTGGTCGGGGCTGCCGGCGAGGAGCGTGGCCCGGGCGTCCCGGGCGGCGACCGCGGCGGTCAGCGCCGCCTCGAACTCGTTGGCCGCCAGAGCTGGGCGTAGGAGATCTTGGCGTCGCTCCACGCGACCAGGCGCTGCCACAGCGGGTTGGTGGGGTCCTTCGCGAGGATCTGCGTGCGGATCGCGCGCGCGGTGCCGTAGCCGTCGAGCGCACCGCGCACGTCGCCGCGCCACAGGCGCGCGTCGGCCAGCCGGAAGTGGATGCGCGACACGTCGATCTGCCAGCTGGCGTTGGTGGGATCCTTCGCGACCAGGATCGAGTGGTTGGCGAGCGCCTGCTCGAGGAGCTGGGTGGCGTTGCGGGCGTCGCCCTTGTCGACGAGCGCCAGGCCCCAGCTCGACAGCGCCAGGCCCCGCTCGCGCCGCCACGCGGCGTTGCCGGGATCGCGGCGCAGCAGGCCGTCGAGCGTCGCCACCGCCTTGCTGTAGGTGGCCTCGGCCGAGGTGATCTCGCCCAGCTCCTTCTGCAGGTCGGCGACCTGCATGCGGGCCTTGACCAGATCGAGCTGCCGGCTCGAGTTCTCGGGCTCGGCCGACGCGACCTCGGCGCGCAAGCTCTCGCACGCGCGGTACTCGGCCAGCGCGCCGGCCGAGTCGCCGCGGGCCTGGAGCGTCGACGCGATCTTGAGGTGGCTGGTGGCCAGGTCGCCGCGCGCGGCCACGTCGCCGATCCCGGCGCTGACCGCGGCGTCGACCACGCGCTGCCGGGCCGTCATCGCCGCCTGGTACTCGCCGAACGCGACGTCGATCTGGCCCTGGTTGCGGACCACGTCGCCGATCAGATCGCGGGCGACGGCGCTGCCCAGGAGCGCGGCGCGATCGTCGGGGCGGCTGAGCAGGATGTCCTCGTAGTGACCGAGCGCGCTGCGGTAGGTCTCGACCTCGCCGACGAACTGGCCGCGCGCGTGCAGCACCCGGCCGACCTCGACCAGCATCTCGCCCAGGATGCGTCGCCGATCGAGCGTGCGCGGGTGCGCGGCGCGCGCGCCAGCAGGCCCTCGAGCTGGGTCCGGCCCTCGCTCAGGGTCACGGCCGCCGAGTCGAGATCGCCGCGCTCCTCCTCGGCCTGGCCCAGCGTGTACAGGGCGATCGCCAGCCGCTCGCGATCGTCGTCGGTGATGCCGGTGGGGCTGCGCGCCAGCTGCTGGTAGTAGTCGCGGACCTGCGCGCCGATGCCGGCCAGCAGATCCTTGCGGCCGATCGCGCCGAGCCGGTTGCGCATGTCGCTGATCAGGTAGTCGACGACGCCCTCGGCCGCGGCCCGGCGCTGATCGGCGAGCTGCCGCTGGGCCTCGGCCCGATCGCGCTCGACCACGATCCGCCGCAGCGCCAGCGTGCCGAGCGCGACGAACGCGACGAACGCGACCGCGGCGATCGCGACCGCGGCCCGGTGCCGGCGCACGAACCGCGCGACCCGCTCGCGCAGCGAGTAGCGGTGCGCGGCCACCAGCTTGCCGGTCTGGAACCGGCGCAGCTCCTCGGCCAGCGCCTGCGCGGTCGGGTAGCGATCGCCGGGCTCGTGGGCCATCGCGCGGGCGATGATCGCGATCAGATCGGCCGGCGCGTCGGGCGCCCGGGTCGCGAGCGGCTCGACCTTGCCCTCGATCGCCGCGGCGATCACGTCGGTGGCGGTCTTGGCGGCGTAGGGCGGGGCCCCGGCCAGCAGGTGGTAGAGCATCGCGCCGAGGCTGAAGACGTCGGCGCGCTCGTCGACGACCTCGCCCCGGGCCTGCTCGGGCGGCATGTAGGCCGGCGTCCCCATCACCGCGCCGGCCACCGTCAGGGCCGGCTCGTCGGACGTGGTCGGGCTGCGCGGGCGCGGCTGGTCGCGCTCGGTGCGCGTCCCCGGCAGCGAGTCGGTCGAGTCGTCGTCGAGATCCTTGGCCAGGCCCCAGTCGATGACGACGATCTCGCCGAAGTCGCCCACCAGCACGTTGGCCGGCTTGAGGTCGCGGTGGACCATCCGCTTGGAGTGGGCGTAGGCGATCGCGTCGACCGCGGCGGTGATCGTCGCGAGCAGCGCCAGGCGCTGCTCCAGGGTCCGGGCCTCGGCGATCGCGCGATCGAGCGGGCGCCCGCTGACCAGCTTCATCGCGTAGAACGGCTCGCCGGACGGCCAGCGCCCGGCCTGGTAGACCGGCACGATCGCCGGGTGCTGGAGGCGGGCGGTGATCAGCGCCTCGCGCCGGAACCGCGCGGCGTGCTCGGGATCGGCGTGGAGCAGCTCCTTGAGCGCCACCGGCCGCCCGAGGATGCGATCGTGGGCGGCGATGATGCGGCCCATGCCGCCGCGGGCGACCTCGCGCTCGGACACGTACTGCCCGGGGTCGGTGATCGGCAGGTCGTCCATGGCGATCGTCGCGTCGGCGCGCGGATCGCCGCCCCCGGCGATCGTGTCCTGGTACGACTCGACGCCCAGCGAGCGCCGGGCCGTGGGCGGACCGCCGTCGACGCTCGGCACCGGCGGGCGCTGGCTGGTGACCGGCGCGATCGTGGGTGCGAACGCTTCTGGATCGCTGGGCGGCGGATCGCCGGCGCTCATCTGCTAGCAATGTAGCGCCGATGTCGCCTCCACTCCACGTCGTGCGGGCCGGGACCGCGGGCCCCGCGCTCGTCCTCGTCCACGGCAGCGCCACCGACGCCGCCACCTGGACCATCCAGCTGGCGTCGTCCCTGACCAGCCGCTACCGCGTGATCGCGTACGATCGCCGGGGCGCCGGGCGCTCGGCCAACCGGCCGGGCGTGGCCTGGCACTCGATCGACGACCACGCCGCCGACCTGGCCGAGCTGATCGCCGCCGCGGGGCCGCCGGCGCTGGTGGCGGGCTCGAGCTGCGGCGCGGCGGTGGCGCTCGAGCTGTGTCGCCGGTCGCCGGCGCTGGTGCGCGGCGCGATCTTGATCGAGCCGCCGCTGGCCCCCGACGACGCCACGCCGTCGGTGCCGCCCGGCTTCCTGGTCGCGCTCGACGACCTGGCCGCGACCGGCGGGCCCGAGGCCGCGGCCGAGCGCTTCTTGATCACCGTGCTGGGCGAGGCGGCGTGGGCGCGGCTGCCGCGCCTGTTCCGCGCGCGCACCCGGCGCGAGTGGCCGCAGATCCGCGGCGACTGCTACGCGCTCGACGCCTACCGGGTCCGCTACGCCGAGCTGGGCGCGGTCGACGTGCCGGTGCGCCTGCTCGGCGGCGATCGCTCGGCCGCGTACTTCCGGCCGACGCTCACGGCGCTGGCCGCGGCCCTGCCGCGGGCCTCCCTCGCGATCATCGCCGGCGCTGGTCACATGCTCCACGCCGAGGCGCCGCGGGCGTTCGCCGAGCACGTCGACGCGCTCGCGGCCGCGACCGGGTGATCAGCGCGCGGCGGCGTCGGCGGGTCGCCGCCGCCAGCCCGACCGCGAGCAGCGCCAGCGCCGCGGGATCGCCGCCGCCGACCGAGCACGCGACGTTGGTCTGGGTCGCGGTCAGCGTGCGGCGCACCTCGAGCACGCCGTCGCCGGTGCTGGTCTCGCTGCCGTCGCTCGCGACCACGCCGACCGCGAAGAACAGATCCTCGTCGGACGGGGGCGTGAACACGACCGTCAGCGCGTGGGCGCCGCAGTTGCGCACGCCGATGACCCGGCGGGTGCCGAGATCGACCTGGTAGGCCGCGCTCGGCCCGGTCGGGTTGCCGTCGCAGCGCATCTCGGGCGTCTGGTCGACGATGTTCAGGAGCTCGACGGCCGGGTGCGCGCCGTCGGCGTCGATCAGCTCGAGCGTCAGCGCGTACGGGCGGCCGTCGTCGGGCCAGGTCAGCGTCGCCTCGTAGCGCTTGCCGGCGTCGATGCGGTCGGGCAGGCCAGCGATCTTGACCTCGGGCGTGTCGCCGCCGCCGTGGCAGACGCTGCACGACAGCCCGTCGGGCGGCGCGCCGGTGAAGTAGCGACCGCCGCCGCCGCCGTCGATGGCCGGCTCGGCGTAGCGCTCGGGCTCGGAGAAGCCGAGCGCCGCCGTCGGCGCCACCGCCAGCCCCAGCGCGATCAGCGCGGCGCGGCTCATGGCTGCCCCGCCAGGGCCCACTGCGCCAGCACGATGAAGCGCGGGTCGTCCTTCGACGGGAAGATCGCGTTGCCCCACGGGTCGGTGCCGCGGTGACGGACGCCGCCGTCGGCCTCGGCCAGCGGCTTGCGCAAGAGCGGCGCGCGCTTGATCCCCGCGGGGCTCATCAGCATCGAACGGGTCCGGGTGTAGGTGACGGCCAGCTCCTCGGCGGTGACCGGCGCGTCGAGGTCGGTGTCCTCGCGCAGCCGGGCGCGACCGGGGCCGAACACGACGAGGAACCGGTCGGGGTTGCCGTGGCAGGCGGTGAACGCGCAGTCGCGCAGCAGGATCGGGTAGACCGCGTCCTTGAACACCACCGGGTCGGCGTCGGGCACGACGACCTCATCGTCGGGGACGCTGCACCCGAGCGCGGCGGTGGCCAGCGCGAGCAGCGCCAGCGCGGGCCAGGTGGAGATCGAGATCGAGCGCGGCGCCATCGCGGGGCGGATGATGCGCTCGTCGGCGCGCGCGCGCATCGACTTCGTGTGCACGGGCGCGGCGATCGTGTAGGCTCCGCGCGTGCTTGCGCCTCGCCATGCTCGTGATCGTGCTCACAACCGGGTGCCTGCGGGTCAAGCCGCACGAGCGCCAGACGCTCGCCCGGCCCGACATGGTGATCGGCAGCGACGCCGAGCTGCGCACCGGCGAGTCGCACGCGCGCTCGTACCGCGAGGGCTCGAGCGGCGGCGGCGAGGCCAAGGCCGGCGGCTGCGGCTGCAACTGAGCTTCAGAGGGCCTGTCGCCAGGCCCTCCCCCGTCGGGGGCAAGCCCCGACAGGGCCCCTATTCTGCCGACGGCAGTGATCTCGTCGCGTTAGCTGATCGCGGCCTGGCCGTGCGGCCACTTTCGGCCACTCGACGCTGGAACCGCGCTCGATCGGCCGCTCGTTCGCGCGCTCGACTGGTCGCTCGACTCGGCCGCTAGTTCGGCGGCGGAGCCGCGTCGCCGGCCTGCACGGCGCGCGGCGGGCGCCGAGTCGACGGCACGGGCGGGGGCTGGTCGAGGAGCATGACGGCGTCGCGGCGGGTCTCGGGCTGGAGGTGAGCGTAGCGGAGGGTCAGCTCCATCTTCGAGTGGCCGAGGAGGTCCATGATCGCCTTGGGGCTCACGCCGCGCATCATGAGGTGGGAGGCGAAGGTGTGGCGGAAGCGGTGCCAGTTGATGCGCGGGCGGCCGGCGTGGTCGCAGATCATGTTGAGCGCCTTGACGGCGGTGCCGTGGTGGATGTGCGAGCCGCGCCGGCCGCAGAACACGAGCGGGCCGCGGGTGTGGCGGATGGCGGTGAGCGCGGCGATGGCGTCGTTGGAGAGCGGCACAACGCGGCCCTTGCCGCTCTTGGGCGGGCCGGTCACGCCGTCGACGAAGTTCTCCTCGACCTGGAGCTTGCCGCCGTCGAGATCGACGTCCTGCCAGCGGAGCCCGGCGAGCTCGCCGTAGCGGAGGCCGGTGCGGACAGCGACGATGATCATGGCCTTCCAGGGATCGAGGGGCTCGGCGACGGCGATGAGCTGCGCGGTCTCCTCGAAGGTGAGGAACTGGGGCCGCCCGCGCGAGACCTTCTGGGTGGGCCAGCGCGGGAGCTTGGCGAGCACGTCGGACTTGTGCGCGTAGCCGAGCAGCGAGCGGAACTCGGTCATGATGCGGTAGACGGTGCTGGGCAGCTTGCCCTCCTCGTTGAGCATGTGCAGGCGCCAAGCCTCGACGAGCGGGAACGTGATCTGGTCGAGGCGAAGCTTGCCGAAGCGCGGGAGGACCTGGAGGCGGAGCGTGGTCACCTTGTGCCGGTAGGTAATGGGGCGGTTGTCGGCCTTGGCCTGGGCGAGCCAGGTCCGGGCGAACTCCTCGACGGTCGGCACCGGCGGGGCGGTCGGGACCGTGGCCATCCCCGCGGTGCTCGGCGCGGCGGCCTCCCCGCGGGCGCGGGCGATCGCGAGGCGCTCGGCCTCAGCAGCACCCTCGGCGGTGTTCTTCTGGCCGTAGTCCTCGGGGACGCCCGAGAGGCGCACGGACTGGCCGTTGACGGTGATCTGCTTGCGGAAGAACCAGCGCTTGGTGCGGGGATCCTTGCGGGCGGACATGGGAGCTTTCTCGTCGGGGCGCGGGGCGGCGCCGCCGGACGTCGCGCGAGCGCGCGGTGAAGGTGGTGGGAGCGAGCCAGGCGGCTCGGTGCTCGGTGCGGGTCAGAACGGGACGGCGGCGGTGTCGTCGGGGGCCGCGGCGCCGGCCGCGTACCAGGCGGCAGCGGCCTCGTCGTCGGCGGTGCGGGCCTGGCCGACGATGTTGTCGCGCGGGCTCAGGCGACGGATCAGGCGCTGCTCCATCTCGAGCGCGTGGCGCGCGGGCGTGACGAGCACGGCGGCGTCGACGGTGGCGCGCTCGTAGGTGAGGCCGGGGTCGTGCTGGTCGGTGTACTGGCCGCGCCAGTGATCCTTGGCGCGGTGCCAGGTCTGGAAGTGTCGGGTCAGGGTGTCGTAGAGCCGATCGCCGCTGCTCTGCCCGACGTAGACGAGCGGCATCGAGCCGTCGGCCTGGCGCTCGCGGATCACGTAGACGCCGGAGCGCCCACGCAGATCCTGGACCCAGGCCGGATACGGCTCGCCGCGGGCGCCGACGGGTCGGAACGTGAGGCGACCGTTGCGCACGCGATCCGGGTCGCTGGCGGCCTGCACGTCGAGCAGGCGGTGGGCCAGCGCGGGCAGCTGATGGACCCAGAACCCCTCGTTGTCGGTGTACTCGTCGGTGTCGTCGCCGAGGTGCAGGAGCGTCTCGACGGCGTCGAGGATGCTGCGCCAGAAGTCCCAGACGCCGACGGCGTGGTTCCAGCCGAGCGCAGCGACATCGCGATGCAGCGCGAGCGAGACGAAGTTGGCGACGTACCGGACGTCGGCGTGCGTGGTCGCGGGGAACGCGGAGACCGCGGCACCGGGCGGCGACCGATCCGAGTGCGGACCGACGGTGGCCACGAGCCGGCGGCGGGTGGCGAAGCGGTTGCGGAGCTGCGCGATCACCGCGGACGGGTCGGGCATCAGCGACGGGCCGGTCCACGGGCCGCCGTTGCGGGGCTCGGCGTCGTCGAGCTCAACGGAAGCTTCCAGGCGCTGGAGACGCGCCACGCCCACCGCCCGCACGGGGACGTAGGGGCTCCCGGCGAGGATGCGCGCGTCGCGCCAGAGGTAGTGACGCAGGATGCCACCGCGGCGGAGGCCCTCGCGCACGCCGCCATCGGTGAGGTACGCGCGATCGTGGAGTTGCTCGCCGTCGGTCCAGACGATCACGTACTCGAGACGGCTGTAAGGCTTGCCCGCCGGCGCGGCCTCGGCCGTGTACGCGCGCGCTAGCGCGGCATCGGCGTCGGCGAGCGTGCGATAGAGCCCCGCCAGCATCGCCGGGTTCTCGCAGTCGACGACGTGCACGCGCGCCAGGTGCAGCGTGCGGGTCACGACGGGCCTCGGGCGTCGTGCGCCCGGGTGAGCGCGCGCGCGATCGTGCGCGCCAGATGCGGCGCCTGCTGGCCCCAGAACCCCGGGTTGTCGGGATAGGCCGCGTCGGCGTCGGCGCCCTGGTGGTGGCGGATGTGCTCGACCGCCCGCGCCCAGCGATCCCAGAGCGCCCCCTGCGGCCGGCCGGTCAGGTCGCGGAGCGGTGCGAGGTCGTGCGCGAGCGCCAGCGACAGCCAGTTGGCCGCCAGGGTGACGTCGCGGTTGGTCGTGACCGGGATCCGGTGGCCGGCCGCGGTCGCCAGCGGCCGGGCCGTTGCGAAGTGGGCCTCGAGCGCGGCCAGGGTCGCGAGCGGATCCGGCAAGAGCGACACGCCAGGGATCGCGGTCGTGGTGCCGACCGCCAGGAGCGCCGCGTCGGTGACCTGGAGCTCGTCGGCGTTGCGGTGTACTGACCGCGCTGGCGCGGCCGCCAGCGGCGGCTCGGCCTCGAGGCGCCGCAGCAGGTCGGCGCCCCAGGCGGCGCGCGCGAGACGCTCCTCGGGCGACCAGGCGGTCCAGGTGGCGGCCTGGTCGCGCAGCCAGGTCGCGACCTGCTGGAGGTGCTGGCGCAGGATGCCGCCGTTGCCGGGCGCGGTGCCGAGGTCGACACGGCGCACATCGGCGCGCCCCTCGTGCGCCGCGCCGTCGGTCCAGACGACGACGAACGCGGTCTTGTCGTAGCCGCCTCCCTCCGGCGGCGGCGCGTGCGCGAACGCGGCGGCGAGCGCGCGATCGGCGGCGGCGAGGGAGCGGTAGGTCCGCGGGCGCACGCGCGCGTTCTCGGACCAGGTGATCTCGACGCGCGCCAGCGGCGGCGGCGACGCGACGCTGTTCCGGACCGCGTGCTCGGCGGGGAGGTGCGCGCGCAGCGCGGCGCCGGTCGCCTGGAGGCTGGCGGAGCGGGTCGGACGGGACAGCGTGCGCGCGGCGTGGTGGAGGTGCACCACGAGGAAGCCGGGCCGCGCGATGTCGGAACGGCGCAGCTCGACCATGCCGGCGAAGCGCCAGCCGTCGGGCCAGGTGAGCTGGTAGCGCACGAAGTGCTCGGTGCGGGGCTCGCGCTCGGGGACCTGCGCCCACGCCGCGGCGATCGCGCGCTCGGCGTCGCCGAGTGACGCGAAGGTCTGCGCCGCGAGCGCTGGCAGGTCCGACGCGGTGATCTCGACGGTGGTCGCGGGGGTCATCGGGTCCCCCCGGCCAGCCAGGCGGCGATCTGCGCGCGCGACAGGATGATCCGCCGACCGAGCCGGCCGCACGGGATCTCGCGGCGGCGCGCGGCCTGGTAGACGGTCTTGCGATCGACGCCGAGCCAGGCGGCGACCTCGTCCACGGTGCAGATGTCGGACGGCGGCGCGACCGCCGCGCCGTCGGTGGTGATGGGACCGGCGCCGATCACACGGCCTCCGGGTGCAGGCGCTCGAAGGTCGCCCAGTCGGACCGCCAGGGGCAGTAGTGCTCGAAGACCTCGCGCGGGTGCGCCAGCGCGGTGGTGAGGCTGGCCTCGATGTCCCAGGTGCGGTGATCGAGGACCGTGCCGGCGATCAGCGCCTGGGCGTCGCTGTCGACGTTGCGCATCAGGTCGCGCAGGTCGCCGACGGCGACGCGCCACTTCTCCCAGATGACCGCGGCGTCGTACGGATCGATCGTCGGCAGGTCGTTGCGGAGCGCGAAGGTCACGAAGTTGGCGATGACCTTGACGTCCGCGATGGTGAGGCGCGGACGCTCGTGACCGGGCGGGACCTTGGAATCCACGGGGCCGCGCGCGGTGAGGAACTGCTGGCGCAGCGAGGCGACCGCGGCGCGCGGATCGGGCAGCAACGTCGCGTCGAGCTGACCGGGCAGCGTGATCGCGACCGACCGACCAGGCACCGACAGCGCGGGGACGCCACGACCCGCGTATGGGCGGGGACTCACGGGACCCTCGGGGGGAGGACCCCGTGCGCCGCCGCGCGGGCGTGCAGGAGGAGCTTGGACATGGGGACTCGTGGGGGAATGGGGTGAGGCGCGCGGGGCGCGCGGATCAGGTGGACGCGGCGCAGGGCGGCGACATCGACGACGGCCACGCCATCGCGACGTCGCGCACGCGCACGCGGGTCCGGAACAGAGGGACGCCGCCGACGACCTCGGCCGCGAACGCGCCATCCGCGTCGACGTCCCAGCGCACCAGCGGCAGCCCGGCGACCCGCGGGTCCTCGGGCAACTCGAGCCAGCGCGTCCGGGCGATGAACGTGGAGACTGCCGCCATCAGGGCGACCGCCTCGGCCGGGTTGCGCGACGTGCCGGTGAGCGTGAACGTCAGATCCACGCTGACCGGGCCGGGATGCAGGCGTCGGCGCTCGCCCTCATCGGTCAAGACGGTCTCCCGGATCGGTCGCTCGGTCGTCCCGACGCGGGCGAGGTCGAGCCGCGGCCCGGCCAGCGTCAGCGCGGGTCCGTCGGACAGCGGCACCATGCGGACGTTGTCGAGGTCCAGATCGGTCGTGAACGCGAACCGGGCCGCGGGCGCCGCGAAGGTGCGGAGTGCGCTGGCGACGGCGCGGGTGATCGCCGCGGTCCGCACCTCGGCGGGCGAGCCGGGCACCGCCGCCAGGACGCCGTCCCACTCGGCGCGCGCGCCGGCGACTACGGTGCCGCCGGGCGTGAGGTTCATGACGGCGATGAGCGCGCGATCGATCAGACGCGGGAGCATCGGCACCCACAGCTCGGCAGCGCCGGGCGCGTCGGGGAGCCGGTGCATCGTGAACGTCAGCGCGCGGACGGTCTCGCCCTTGGTGCCCGTCGACGCGACCGGTCGATCGTTGATGGTCAGCGCGACGTTCGGCGCGGCGTTGCGCAGCTGGATGCGCACCAGGTCGAAGCCGAGCGTGGTGCCGCGCAGCGGCGCGACGTCGACGATCGCCGGGATCACGACACCCTCGGGATGGGCACGAGAGTCAGGCGGAACGGCTGGCCGACCGACGTCGCCAGTGCGGTCGCGGGCTCGCCCACGGCGTCGCGCAGCTTGGAGATCGCCAGGTCCAGGACCTGATCGGCGCTCATGCCGGCGAACGGGTTGGCGCTGACCGCGGGCACGATCGGCGGGATCGGCGGGATCGGCGGGCGATCGGGCGCGTCGGTGCTCGGCGGTCGACCGGGACGGGCGGAGTCGCCGCTCGTCGGGTGATCACGGGCGGCGTCGGTCGTCGCGTCCGGGGCGCGAGGCGGAGACGTGGACGCACCGGACACCGCGACGTCCGCGCGGGTCAGGGGCTTCGGCACCGGCGGAGACGCGGATGCACCGGACACCGCGACATCCGCGCGGGTCAGGGGCGTCGGCACCGTCGGAGCGTTCACGACGGCGTTCGGGCGCGCCGCCGGGCACGCCGCGTCGAGCGCGTCCGCGAGCGCGCGGCAGGCCACGGCACCGCGGCGCAGGTCGACGTCGCTGGCTCCGTCGCGAGCAGCGGCGGCGATGGCGGCGAGGATGGCGTCCATGGCGGCCTACTTCCGGCGGACAACGACCGCGACGATCGCCACCGCCAGGGCGGCACCAGCCAGGACCAAGGCGGCGAGGATCGGCGGGCGGACGCGCTGCGCGACCTTGGCGCCGATGTACCGCTCGGCGACCGCGCCGAGCCGACCGGCGTAGGCACGGGCCTGACCGGCGACCTGGCCGACGGTGGTGCGGACGCGGGCAGCGACGCGGCCGGCGTGGCCGCCGAGCTCGCGGACGTGGGCGCGCACGACGTCGCGCGCGTGCGCGGTGAACAGGTGGCTGGCCTTGAGCGTGGGGATCGTGGTGGCGGTGGACATGGGGCCTCGGGAGGTGGGTGCGGGATCGTGGGGATGTGGGGAGGTCAGGTGATGGGGAGGCCGTCGCGCGGATCGCGGAGCACCTCGCGGACGTACGCGGCGGCGATGCCCTTGCAGTAGGCGCGCTTGCGCGGGTTCGACAGCGTGCGCGCGGCGCCCGCGGCGCTGGCGGCGTCGGCCACGGTGTCGAGCGTGATGGGTTGCTCGGAGCGCGTGCGACGCAGGTAGCGGACGACGCACCCGACCCCCGCCCGCTCGCTGAAGCCCGCGTTCCAGCCAAAGCTCAACAGCTCGACGAACGCGGGCCGGGTCCAGTCCTCGGCCAGCGCCGGCACGTCCGGGTGATGGCGTCGGTAGCTGGCGATGATCGTCCGGAGAATGTCGGCGGCGACGCGGACGTTGACCGCCGGATCAGTCATCTGCTCGGCGCGCACGGTCGCGCTGGGGTGACGGCGGTTGTAGTCGGCGACCGCGATCGGGACGACGTTGATCAGCCCGAGCCGATCGGCCGGGTTCAGGCCACTCTCGGCATGCCCGAGCGCGCGCAGGTACGCGACCGGGAGGCCCCGGCCGTGCGCGCGGAACAGGCCATCGAACGCGCGCGACAGCCCCGGGCGCCCGGGTCGCGTCTCGGTGGGCGCGGACCGAGCCTCGTGGGTGGCACCCGGTTCGCCGCGGCGCGCATCGCCGTGCGAGGGCGCCCCGTCGAGGGCGCCCAGCTCATCGTCGCGTCGCGCGTCGGCCCGCGCGGTCACAGCCTCGGCGATCCGCGTGGCCGTCCGGGCCTCGGCGGCCGCCTGGTGCTGGGCGCGCCGCGTGTACCAGACGACGCCGGTGACGACACCCGCGGCCAGGGTCAGATCGAGCGCGCGAGCCATCACGCGACCTCGGGCCGATCGACGGCCGGCCACTGCGCCAGGTACGGCTGCGGATCGATCGCCGCGAGGCCGTTGCCGTCGTGCCAGAGCTCGAAGTGCAGGTGCGCGATGGCGCGCGGGTCCTTGGGATCGGCGCCGATGACGCCGATCGGTTGCCCGGCGACGACGCGCTCGCGCGCGAGCGCCCGCGGCGGGTCTCGCCGACGCGCAGCGACGCCAGGTGCGTGTAGTGGGTCGCCCACGGCGCCCCATGCGAGAGCACGACGGAGTAGCCGCGCGGCGTCCACCCGGCCGACCAGATCTCGCCATCGGCGGCGGCGAGCGCGACCGTGCCCGCGGGCATGAAGTGCAGGAGACTGTGGGGCGCGGCGGCCGGGAACGTGCGCCACAGCTCGCCGCGCCACCGCCGCCGGTACATCAGGTCGACGCCGCGATGCAGCGCGCCGCGGTTGCCGCCGACCCGCGGCGAGCCGTAGCCGTCGGAGACGACCGGTGCGCGGTCCTGCCAGCGCGGGAGCGGCCAGATCCACCGCCCGGGCAGAGCCGGCGGCGGCGCCGCAGCAGGCGCGACCTCGGTCCGCGCGCCGCGATCGGCATCCTCGCCGCGCCGGTGGTGCAGGTACCAGAGACCGCCGACCGTCGTCGCGCCCGCCAGGACGAGCCACGGGACCACCCCGTTGCGTTCGGCCGACGCGATCACGATGCCCCTGCCTCGTCGGGCTTGGCCGGCCGCGGCCAGATCCGCGGCACGATCACGACGCCGCCGACGACCGCGGCGGCGACGAGCAGCGGCACGGCGAGTCGCCCGAACAGCCCCGCGGCGATGCCGCGCACCGGTGCGGCCACGACCTCGCCGGTGCGGTACGCCACGGTCGCGACGACGTCGGCGGCGTCGCTGGCGCGCGCGGCGAGCGCCTCGGGGAAGTGGACGATCGTCTGCTTGGCCGCGTCGACGACCAGGTCCCAGCGCGACGGCTGGTCGCGCATGACCGACATCCACACCGCCGGCTTGCGGGTCCAGGCGAACCAGAACCGCTCGTTGTCAGCGAACGCCTGCGCGTCGTCGGCGTCGACCAGGCGGGCGTCGAGGTCGCGCTGGATCTGGGTCCAGATCGCCTTCTTGTCGTCGAGCGCCTCGAGGTCGTCGCGCCAGATCTGCTTGAACACGCGCCGCCAGATCGCGGCGAGCTGGCGGACGTCGCGGTTGGTCGTGGCCGGGTACGAGCCGAGGGGGCTCTCCTGGACCGGACGGCGCGCAAGGAAGAACCGGCGCGTCGCCCGCCACAGCTCGATCGGATCGCCGATGCCGGTGATCGTGAGCCTGCCGTCGTCGGCCTGGCGGACGTCGAGGGTCACGGGCCCACCTGCGGGACGAACGGCCGGCGGGCCTCGTCGCGCGCGACGTCGCGAGCGACCGACAGCGGGACCGAGACCCGGCGGTACGCCCGCCAGAGCTCGGCGTTGCCCGGGTAGACCTGGTCGCGCGGCATCCCGCGGGCGTGGTCGGGGATCATCGCGGCGACGCGCTGCCACTGGGCGACGTGGTCGCCGAGGACCTCGCGCGCGGTCGAGCCCGCCGGCGCGGTCGCGATGAACCGCCGGAGCTCGTCCTGGACGATGTGCGCGATCTGGACGACGTCGGCGATCGTCGTCTCGGGGTAGCGCCAGCCGCGATCGTCGGCGCGCATCAGCCGGCGCGCGGCGAAGTACGCGCGCAGGTCGAGGTAGGTGGTGAGCGGATCGCCGGTGCCGACGGCGCGCGCGAGGCCATCGGGGCCGGCGCCGACCAGACGGTTGCGGCGCACGTCGACGGTCGCGAGCCGCTGGGCCAGGGCGCGCGCGTCGCCGAGCCAGAACTGCTCGTTGTCGGGGTAGACCGCGCCCCACGGCACCGCGCCGCACTGGGCGCGGATGCGCGCGAGGGCGTCGCGCCAGGCGGCGCGGGTCGCGGCGAGGTTGGCCAGGTCGTAGCGTGGCTGGCACAGCTCCTTCGAGAACTGCAGCGCCGCGCGGCGGACGTCGCCGATCGTCGACGCGGGGAAGAGCTCGCCGGCGGCGCTGACCAGCCCGGGGCGCGCGGCCAGGTGCGCGGCGATCAGCGTCTGCCAGGTATCGATCGCGGTCGGTGGGGCCGCGGGACGCACGGCCACGGCCGGCGCCGCGAGGGCGTCGGGTGCATCGACGGTGTCGGGCGGGAGCGCCGCACCGTCGGCGCCCGTCTCGAGGGGAAGTGCGAGGAGGTTCATGGGGGGCCTCAGGCGGAGGTGGGAAGAGAGCGAAGGACCGAGGGCGCGCGCTGAGCGCGAGCCCGGGGACGAACCAGGACGGAGTCAGGTCACGTCAGGACGTGCGCGATCAGTCGCGCGGCTGGATCACGATCGTGATCGGGCCGGCGCCGAGCGGAACCGGCACGACGGTCGTGCCGTAGTCGAGCGCGTACACGTCGGGCAGGTCGCCCGGCTCGCACGGCATCGGCGCGGGCGCCTGCTGCTGCGGGTGGCCGTCGCACGGCGTCGGCTCCTGCTGCGGCGCCCGGGCTCCTGCTTCTGCGGCGCCGGGGTCGGCTCCGGCTTCTGCTGCGGCACCGGCACCGGCGGCGCCGGCACCTTGTAGGCCGGCGTCGACGAGTCACCGAACAGGCCGCGGAGCCAGCCGAACCACCCGGAGGTGGTGGGCGTCGGCTGACCGGGACCCTTGTAGGTGGGGTTGCTCATGGTGATGCCGATCAGCCGAGCAGCTTGGCCAGGAGGGCGCCGATCGTGCGGAGCTGCTCGTCGCGCTTGGCGTGGGTGGCGAGCGCCGCCTGGTAGGTCACCAGGTTCGCGGCGTCGTCGTCGGCCTTGCCGATCGCGCTGGGCGCGTTGGGCAGCGGCTGGAGCGCGGCGAAGGCCTGCGCGGCGAGCGCGAGCACCTCGCCGGCCGGCATGTCGAGGATGCGCTTCTGGCGCACCACGACCTGCTGCTGCGGCGCGTAGGCCGGCATCGCCTGGACCGGGTAGCTCGGCGCGGTCGGGTACTGCACCACAACCGGCTGGTTGGTCCGGGGCATGCCCCAGATCGCCGGGCGCCGGCCGCGGACGATCGCGTTGCGCTGGCCGTCGTCGTAGATGAAGTCGTCGTTGTCCATGGGGTTCGTCTTTCGCAGGGGGTTGGTCTTGGGTGGAACGGACGGTCCGCCCCCGGCGCTCACGCGCAGCGCGCGCCCTCGGTCCTTCGAGGTGCAGTCCGTGCGGGACCTACCCGACGACCGCGTAGCCGACGTCGTCGAACGGGTCGGCGTCGACCGCGTAGCCGTTGCGCTCCTCGGCGAGCATCGCGGCGATGCGGCGGTCGGCCCGCTCGAGCGCGCGGGTCATGTCGTCGTCGGCGCCGCCCAGGTACGCGTTGCGCTTCGCCGGCGCGGTGCCGGGCGGCAGCGCGGGCGCCGGGGCCACGGCGGCAGCGGCGGGCCGCGCCGTGCCGGCCTTCTTGAGCGCGCGCTCGGTGAGGTAGGCGGTGCCGAGCTGGCTCACGCCCGCGCCGAGCATGCCCTGCGCCAGGCGCTGCCAGTTGCCCGACATGAACGCCGAGCCGGCGCCGCCGAGCAAGGTCGCGCTGATCGCCAGCGGCATCACGCCGACGTTGTCGATGAACTCGTGCGCCAGCAGCGCGGTCGCGATGCCGCCCGCGGCGTTGGCGCCGACGCCGAGCAGGTGCTCCTTGTTGATCACCGCAGCCTCGGGCTTCATCGCCTGGCGGAGCGCCGACGCCTTGCGCTTGACCGCCCCGGCGGCGGCGCCGACCCGGGAGGGCCGCGGGCGCGCGTACGGCTGCAGCGCCATCGACGGCGGCGAGATCGGCGCCAGCGGGAGCAGGATGTCGTCGGGGATCGCCGCGTTGTTGCGGCGCGGGTGCGTCAGCTTGGGCTTGAACTTGTGCTTGGGAGGGGCCAGGGGGACTCCTGTGGGGTCAGCGGAAGGTGAGGAAGGGGAAGTGGCCGTCGTCGTCGGCGCTGTGCGCGACGGCCGGGCGGCGATGGATCTGGATCGGCACGCGCCGCGGGCACGTCGGCGCCGTGGTCGGCGCGGCGCGCCCGGCGCGGGCGAGCTCGGCGAGCACGCGGTCGAGCACCGGGTTCGTGGCCTCGTAGAGCCCGCCCGCCAGGTGCGCGAGGCCGGCGAGGTTGAACTCGCGCTCGAACGTCACGATCAGCAGGCCGACGACGGTGAGGACGTCGGCCTCGGCGAGCTGCGCCCGGCGGGTGCGCGCGCCGCCCCGCGCGGTGGCGTCGACCGCGGCGCGGACCCGGCGGATCGCCGCCAGATCCTCCGGGTCGTCGGTGCGCGTGCACACCGCGTCGAGGATCCAGGTCACGGCCTGGTGCCCGGCGGCGCGCAGCGGGGCGAAGTCGAGCGGGGGCGGTCCGGCGGGATCGCGGTCGATCTCCTCGCGGGGGACCTCGTGGAAGCCGGGGCCGAGGGACTCGAGGGCAGCACGCAGTTCGTCAGTGGGAGACACGGGGACCTTTCACCCGACCAGGCGGTCGGGAGGGCGCGCCGACGGGAGGTCGGCGGGCGCGACGCGCGGTGCGCGGCGGCGCCTGTGGGGAGGGCGAACCGAAGGGAAGCGAAGGAAGGGAGTGAGACCGCGACCGGCCGCGGGAGCAGGCGGGCCAGCCGCCACGGTGGGGCTACGCCGCGCCCGCCCGCTCCAGGTGACGTGCGACCAGCGCGTCGCGCGACATCGCCGCGAACGAGTAGATCGGCGGCGCCGGCCGCCCGAGCGGCCCCAGGCTCAGGCCGTCGCGGTTGAGCTCACGCTCGAGCACGCCCAGCATCCCGGGCGTCACCCCGAGGCTCGCGAGCTGCGCCCGCGCGACCGCCGTCCCGGCCTCGAGCCCGACAGCGCCGAGCGTGCGCAGGACCGCACCGACCGCCTCGGGGATCGCCGGCCGCAGCCGGTACCGACCGATCCGGAACGACACGTTGCGCGGCGCGTGCTCCGCCGCCACCCGGCGCTCATCGCCGGTGGCGTCGGCCAGCTCGACCACGGCCTTCGCCACGCGGTCGACCACGCCGAGGCCGGCCGGGCCCCACAGGGGCGCCTCACGCGCGGCCAGCGCCAGGACCGTCGCGACATCGTCCGCGAGGCCGCACGCCACCGGGGTGCCGCTCGCCACGGCCGCGAGCGCCGCCTGGCCGTTGCGCAGGCGCCGCGGGCCACCCGGCAGCTGGTGCGCCGGCTCGGCGGCCACGCCGCACACCCACGCCGCGCAGTTCGCGAGGTCGGTCGGCAGCGGCGTCGCCGCCGCCACGTCGACGCCCGCCCGCGCGCTGTTGCGCGGCACCCGCGGATCGAGGACCACCGGCCGGTCGCGCTCGACCGGCAGCGTGTGCCGGCCCAGCGGCGTGTCGATCGTCGCCAGGCGCCGCGGCGTCGCCGGGTCGAGGAACTCGGCGAGCACACAGAACAGGGACCCGCGTTCCACGCAGTTCGGGTCCGGAGCCGGCAGCCGCAGGCGCTGCGGCGGCGCGCAGGCGTCGATCCGCGGGCCGTCGTCGGGCTGGCCCAGATCGTCGCGCTGCGGCAGCGAGCGGATCCAGCGGATCACCGCCGCGGGCGTGCCCAGCTCGTGTGCCAGCGCCAGCAGCGCCGGCTCGCGCTTCGCCACCAGTTCGCGCACCAGGTCGGTGATCGCGCCGAGGCAGGTGTGATCGTTCAGGGGGGATTGGATCATGGGGATGGTTCGAGGGGAGGAAGGGAGGGACGCGGGGAGCGTCGAGGCGGGGAGCGAACGGGACGAGGGGCGTCGAGACGGGCCGGAAGCGGGCGTGTGCGTGGCGAGATTGCGGACGTCAGCCGCCGCGCCGGGCCAGCTCGGCGCGGATCAGTGCCGCGGCCTCGGCCGGCGGCATCGCGAGCAGCCGCGCCGACCACGCGTCGCGCTCGGCCTGCGGCGTCGCGCCGAGCAGCGAGTGGACCTTGAGGATCTCGGTCACCTTCAGGTGCTGGGTGATCGCCTTCATGCGCGCGGCGGCCTCGGCGCTCGACAGGCCCGGCGGCGGGGTGACCTGGCGCTGCTCCTGGAGCACGGGCTCGAGCTGCGCGGTCGGCACCATCGCGAGCTCCGCCGATGCCGCCGGCGCGGTTGTGGCCACGGCAGCCGCGGGGGTGATCACGGCCACCGGCGCGCCGTCCGTCGGCACGATGTCGACCACGTCCGTCGAGTCGTGACCATCCGCATCCGCGTCGTCGGGGTCGCGGTCGCCGCTGAGACCACCGTCGTCGGTCGACTCGGAGGCGTCGGCCTCGCGCTGCGCGGCGTCCTGGGCCTCGTGCCGCGCGGTCACCCGCGCCAGCAGCGCCGCCGCCTCGGCGACCGCGTCCTCGAACGGCAGCGCGCACAGGTGCGCCGTCAACCGCTGGCGCTGATCGGGCTCGAGGTGCATCACCAGGCGCCGGAACCGCGAGCCCTCCGCGCCCAGCTCGTACCCGATCAGCAGCATGTGCGAGGTGCAGAGGTGGCTCGGGATCGGCGGCTCGGTCGCCGGGGCCTCGACTTCAGCGGCCACCGGCTCGTCCACCGGGCCGGCGTTGCGCAGCGCCGCGTCGTTGCCGAACCCGCCCATCACCAGCCGCGCGACGTCGGCCACCGGCGCGATCACGCCCTGCACCTTGTCGGCGATCGACAGCACCTTCGCGAACATGTCCTGCTCGGTCGGCTCGGCCGCCAGCTCGTCGTCCGCGTCGCCGTCATCCGCGCCGATCGCCATCGCGTTGCGGGGCATCGGGTCGAACGGTGGCGGCGGGGGTGCCCCCGGCGGCAGGGCCGGCGGCGGGGGCAGCGGGCGCCGCAGCGGCATCGCCGCGCCGTCGGCCGCGCGCACCAGCTCGGCCGCGGCGCCGATCATCTCGCGCGCCCCGGCGGCGCACGACGTGCTGCGGTCCGACAGCGCCGAGGTCAGCATCTGGATCGTCATCACCTGCCCGCGCAGCGCCTCGGCCAGGAGGTACTCCGACCCGGACAGGTCGCTGGGCATCGGCAACGCCGGCCACGTGCCGAACGGTGCCGTCACCATCGTCGTGGACACGGGGCCGCGGGGCCGCGACACCGGCGCAGGCGTCGGCGCGTCGTCGTACTCCACCAACGGCACGCTCGCGGCTGCGGCCCCGGCGGCGGCGTTGCGCAGCTGCGCCTCCACGGTCACGTACGCGGCGTCGCAGTCCGCGACCGGCAGCCGGTGCTCGTCCAGCGCGTCGAGCCGATAGCGACCGGGCGCGCCGCCGATGGCCGCGCGGAAGGCGTCGAACCCGACCCCGATCGGCACGATCACAGGCACGCCGCTGGAATCGCGCACGACGTCGAGCTGCCCCCGCTGGGCCTCGCGCATCCTTCGGACCCGCCACGCCGCCGCTTCGCTCGGCGGGGCAAACGGCTCGCCCTTGTAGTTGAACGCTAGCTCGGACACTGGACAGCTACCTCTCTCCCCCGCGGTGCGGGAGACACGGATGCGCCCGCGGCGCAGGTTGGCCACGGCGCGACCGCGTGCCGCCAAGCCGGCACCGCGAACTCGCGCCTCTCATCTACCTATCGGCTGCAAGAAGCCGTGCCAGCACGCCGGCCGTGACGATTTGTGAGATCTCCCTGGTAGCGCGCGACCTCACCCCATCCGGGTGATGTCGTCATCTGGGCTGCCGGGCTACCGTGCCCCATGCTCGGGTCGCTCAATCGTCGACGAATCAGCGTTGCGCTGCTCCCTCTCCTGGCCGTCTTGAGCGTCGCCGTCCTCGCGCGCGCTGGCGATGAAGATGACCGTCGTCGGCTGGTCGACGAGATCGACGACCTGCTCGAGGACACGGCAGGCGACCTGGACGGATTCGCCAGCGAGTCGTCCGTCAGCGATCTAGATCGAGCGCTCGATCGGACGGGGCGGGTGAAGGACAAGGCCCGCGAGCTTGAGCGGGTCCAGGGCGACGACTCGAAGGCCCGCGACATGGCCTCGCGCTACCCCGGCTACGCCGACCACTTCCGCGAGGCTGCGGCCAGTCTCCGCCCTCTCAAGGAGGCGCAGCGCACGCTCGATGAGCAACCCCGGGCTTGCCAGGATCGCTGGCGTGAACTCGAGGCAAAGGTACGGGTCTACGTCGACCGGAACGACCCGGCCGGCGTCACCGAGATTCCAAAGCTCGCCCAGGAGTACGGGCGCCCGATCGTCGAGGCGCTCGACCGCGCCGCGCGGCGCAAGGACGAACTCGGCCGGCTTCGCGACGGCGTCCGCTATTTCTCGGACAGCGACGGGCGTTGGTCCAGCGTGCGCAGCGAACTCCACGACGCGGCCAACGAGATCTACGACTACTGGCTGCGCAAGCACGAGGAGGTGCTGCGCGAGTGCGTCGAGCTGAGCAAGCTGGAACGCAGCACCATGGTCGAGGCGGCAATGGCCAAGCTCGCATCCAGCGAGCAAGGCCGCCAGGCCATCCTCAAGGAACTGGCCGCGGAGCTGGCCGAGGCCCAGCGGGTGGTGACCGACGTCGAGGCCGACGGTGACGACAGCGACGTCAAGAGCGCCGAGCGCGACGCCGACGATGCCCGACGCCTGATCGAGCGTCTGAAGGCCGCCGCCGGCGAGGACCGCAAGGCGCGCGAAATGGCCGACCGCTGGCCTGCGGAAATCGACGGGATGAGCCGCGCGTTGGTCGCGCTCGATGAGGAGAAGGACTACCAATTCCGCGTCGACAAGGCGCCCGACCGCTGCCGCACCGAGGAGGACAAGATCGTCCGAGCGGCCGACAGCCTCGAGCGCCTGGATCCAGACAAGTCCGACTTGTCGTCGATTGAGCGCGCCACAGACGGGCTCGACGCCATCACGCAGAGCGCCCGCGAAGGCTTGATCGAGGCACTACGGAAGGCCGCCGAAGCCAAGCGCGAGGTCGAGAACCTCGCCCGTCAGGCCAGCGGATGGTCGCCCGGCCCCAGCGAGCTTCGCGCGATCGACGAGGAGATCGATGAGTCTGCCGCGGACATCGCCAAGCACTTCAACCAGGCCGAGGCCACGGCGCAACAAGTGTGTGCCGCGCCGGCTCTCGGGCCTGCCCATCCTGCGGTGAAGAAGGCCAAGGCGAAGATGTTCGGCGACTGCACCAAGGCCGAGTTCGTTCCACTGCGGCAGGCCGTCGTCAGCTACTGCAAGCAGGGCCTCGAGACGTGCGATCAGCGCGATTCCTGCTCGACCCTGCGCGCCAAGCGTGATCAGTTCATCTCGTGCCGCGACGCGCGCACGGTGCTCCGCGATCGCTGCTACTCACGCCAGCGCGACACCCACGATCTGGCCATCAGCGAAACCGACAAGGGTCGCAAGTCGTGCGAGAAGTTCATGACCGACAACGGCTGCTGAGTGACGATCACCGACATCCTCCGCCACGCCATCTACGCCGCGTTTCGGTCGCCGCCGCCACCGCCCGGCGCGCTCGTCCTGGCAGGGGCTGACCCAGGCGAGGCGCTGCACGTCCGGCGCACGTTTCGCAAGCGGCGGTGGACCGCGGTCGAACGGACGGCACCGCGGACAGCGGGCTCGGCGCTCGCGTGGCTGACGCCGCCCGGGCGCCGCCACTATCTTCCGCTGTGGCTCGTCGCTGCCCTGCACGATCGTACGCCACGCGCCTCGGCCGTGTTTCACGTCGCTCGCATCGCCGAACCGGCACAGCACGCCGAGTTGGCGCTGTACACGCCGGCCGAACGGGCCGCGGTGGCGGCCGTGTTGCACTGGATCGCTTCAGACGACCCAGTGCTTGCCGAAGACGCTGCTCGGGCGCTCCCGGCCTGGCGCGCCAGCATCGCGAGCCCACATCACGGTGCGTAGTGCGCTGGGGAGCTAGCGCGGGCTTGCTGGCGCACGCGCGACCACGACGCGCGATCTGGAACGTCAGCGATATGGCCCATCTGGCCCATGTTGTGATCGAACCAACCACCCCAGCTTGATCGCCGCCCGCCGCCTGTCGAGCGCGCGCGAGCGCTGCATGAGCGTGGGCGAGCGCCTGCCGAGCGCGCACGGGCCCCGCACGAGCGCCTGCCGAGCGCGCACGGGCGCCGCACAAGCGCCTGCTGAGCGCGCACGGGCGCCGCACAAGCACCTGCCGAGCGCACGGGCGCCGCACGAGCGCCTGCACAAGCCCCGGCGAACGCGCGCCGAGCGCTGCACGAGCGGCTGCCGAGCGGTGCGCGAGAGCCCGCATGAGCGCTCGATTTGCTTGTCCGCAGGCCGAAACGCGCCGCTACGCGCTCGTCCAGAGGATCGCGGAGGCGAGCGCCGTCAGCACGGCGACGAACCGCACCGCGACACCGGGCCTCGGTCTGGCAGAAGCAAGGCGACCGCCGTACCGCCGCCGATCGAGATCGGCGCCAGCGGGACGTTCGGTGCGGGGTCGGCGCGGAAGACGCCCCATGCCACCACGGCAAGCACCGCGCCGCCGATGCCCCACGATGCTTAGCCACGCCTGCCGCCATCAGGTTTTGCTTGTGCGATGCGGTGTCGGTCGTCACGCCGAGATCGCGGACGATCGCCCGCAGGTCGTCGCGGCCCGGCCTGGCCGCGCCCGGCACCCGGACGATGCCAGCCGGCCCGGACCCTGTCGCACCTGGCAGCGGCGACGAGTCCAGGCCGAGCCGCTCGGAATCGTGCACGTTCCGCGGCGGCCCACCCGCCTCGCGGTCAACCTCGCTCGCGCCCAGCCGGCGCTCCAACTCGTCGGCCATCCGCAGGGCCGCCACAGCGAGGCGACATCCGCGGGCGTCCACGGCGTCAGGGGCCTCGTCGTCCGGGGCGTCGAAGATCTGGTCGATGACCTGCTCGGAGCGGCGCTCGTCGTCGCGTTCACGGGCGATCCGATCGGGCCGGTCTTTCGGCTCGATGCTGTCGGTCATGATGTTCTTCCGCATGGTCTACCTCACGCCTCCGAGTCGCTGGAGCGACTCATGTCGAGGTCATGGTTGAAGGGGGTCGCCACGGCCAGCACGTCGCGGACGTCGGTGCGCAGCGCCCGCGACAGCTTGCCGGCGTGCCGCCGCAGGCGCTGCTTGGCGGCCTTCACCGCGGCCTGGGTCAGCCCGGTCGCGTCGGCCAGGTCGCCGTCGGTCGCGGCATCCGGCATCGCAGCCAGGACCGACAGCGCGATCGGGTCGTCCTTGGCGTGCTGCCACATCTCGACCTCGGCCCGCCGGGCCAGGGTGCGGAGCTCGACCTGACGCTCGAGGTCCTCCCCGTGGAGCCCCTCGTCCGCCCACACCGGGTGCTCGTCGCCGACGTGGTCGAGATCGATCAGCGTCGCGAACAGGTCCGGACGCTTGCGCTTGCGCAGCTGGCGCGCGGCGAGCTGGATCTTGTCGCGCAGGTGCGCACGCAGGGTGATCTGGCCCGGGATCCACTTGATGTTGCCGCCGAGCGTCGCGGCCAGGACGTGCTGGACGATGTCCTCGGCGTCCCAGGGCAGATCGATCTGGAGACGCTGAAGCCGGGCCAGCTCGATGTCCGCGCACCGCGCGGCGGCGGTCATCGTCGCCGGGGTCGCCTCTCGGCGAAACGCCGCGATCCACGCTGGCGCCGGCCAGCAGATCGGATCCATCGCCAGCTCACTGCCATCAGTCACCATCGACGCATTCTTGTGCTCGTTCATCCGGCCTCTTCCTTCACGGCATGACGGCTCACCCACGCCCGACTTCGGTGCGCGTTGTCCGCTGCGGTCGCGTTGTTCCCCATCCCCTGTCGTGCACCCAGGCGCGGCGTGCGGCGTCGCTACGACCAACCACGAGCCGATCCACGTCTGCGATGCTGATCGCCCGACACCCGTCGAGCTGATCGTTGCCGCGTGTCAGGCGGCGCCTAGACGTCACCTCCCTCGGCGAGCACCGCTGTCCGCGAGTCGCACGCCCGCCTCAACACGCCGGCACCCGCGCCAACACGCACTCGTGGAGCATCGCGCGATCGAGATACAGCGACCGCCGGGTGCGAGCCACGGCGGCAAGTTGCTCCAGCTCCTCCTCAGGCTCGGCGCCCGCGGTCGCCGCGCGCCGCAGGTCGACGATCGCCTGGGCCTCGGCGTCCCTCAGGGCCACGGCCACCCGCGGCAGGAGCGCGTCGATCGCGCCCGCGCCGAGCCGCTCGGCCATCATCGCCTGGAACGTCCGGGGGCGACGCGCCGGCCATCGCGGGCCTGCGCTCGGCTTGGGGACTGCGGCGAGCTCGCGGGCGCGCACCTGGACGCTCAGGTCGTGCGCCCAGGGCATCATCGGCTGCGCGATCACCGCCGCCTCGAGATCGGTGAACACGCGGTAGCCGATCTGGCGCGGGATCGGCGGCAGATCCTCGGCCGGCGCTGCGATGAACCCGCGCTCGCGGCGCAGCTCGTCGACCCCCTCGAACATCAGCACCGCCGCAGCGAGCGCGAACGGCCCCGGACCGCGCTCGGCGACGTGTCGCACGGCGAGGGTGTCGAGCGCGTCGAGGATCCGCGCCTCCGACGGCCGCTCCTCCCGCGGCCCGCGCTCGGCCGGCCCCAGCGCCGACCAGTGCACGTGCACCCGAACGGTGTGGTAGGCGGTCCATTGCTGCACGTGCCGGCGGATCTCTGCGACCGACCACGGCATCGACTCCACGCGGCGTGACTGCGCTCTCACCTGACCTCCATGCCCCGTCTATCGACCACCCGCGCGCGCGGTTGCGTCGTTCGCTGCAGCGGGCGAGATCTCGCCCGCGATCACCTGTGTCGCGCTACGTGGCCTTCGCCCAGGCAGCCGCGGCGGTCGTCAAGGTCGGGCCGACGGCGACGCCGTTCGCGACCAGCGCCGCGACCACCTTGGCGAGCGCGCGGTGGGTGGGGCCGATCGACGCCAGCTCGATCCACTGGACCTGCCGTTCGAGCAGCGCGCGGAGGACCGGGCCCAGCTCGCGCAGCCAGGCCTGGTGTCCCGCGGCAGCAGCGGCCAGCGGCAGCGTGAGCACACCGGCCGGCGCCGGGCCGTCAGTCGCGGCGGCCTCGGTCGCGGGCGCGCGCGAACTCGGGGCCACAGCTCCTCGATCGCCGGCGGCGACAACGTCGCGGGCGTGCTCGGATAGGACTTCGGCCGGGTGACGCCGACCGGCAGCGCTGCCTCTGGCTGCAATCGCCGCCGTTGCCCGGGGCGCATCCGGGCCCGCGGTGGGGGCGCAAGACCGGCCGCGGCCAGCGCCGCGCGCCAGGACCCGAACCGACCGATCGCGCCATACGCCAGCCGCCGGACCGCCAGGTCGGCGTGGCTGGTCATGGCCCCGTAGCTGGTCAGCGCGCCCCGAGCGTGCAGTGCCTGGAGGCCCGCGATCACGTCCTCGCGGGTGGTCCGCTCCTGCTTGGGGAACGGCGTCTTCACGCCGGCGGCCGCGCGTGCTGCGGCGAGCGAGCCGAACGAGCGTGCGATCGCGGACAGCGCGCCGGGGATCTCCTGCATCGCCGCGTGCGAGGTCGACTCGTTCGCGTCGGCGCGCCGCTGCAGCAGCCGGATGACTTCCTCCCGACTCCAGCGCCACCGGCTCAGCGACAGGCCATCCCCACGCGTCATGGCGCTGCGCAGCCTAGCACTGGCGCACACGTCCTCCCCAGCGCGTCGTCGCAGGTTCGCGGTCACCACGTCAGTTGACCCCGCCGCTGCCCGACCGGTCCGCCACGGTGACGTCCACGAACACCGGCTGCGGGATCGGCGCGGTGTCCTCGGCGTAGACCCGCAGGCACGTCTGGAGATACGTCGCTAGCCGCGCCGCGGTCGCGCGCACCTCGCCATCGCTGCGCCGGAACGTCCGCGCCATCTCGCCGGCGTAGTGCGCGATCAGCTCGAGCCCGCGCAGGTCGCCGACCTGCACCACCGACAGCCGCGCCGCCCACGGGTCGCGCCGCGGCGCGCGCCGCCTTGGCCTCGCGCCAGATCGCCGCCGCGAGCCGCGTCCGCACGTGCCGCTGCAGGTGCCCGCACACGCCGCCGGTCGCCGGCGACCACGGCACCCGACGCGCCAGCGTGTCGTCGATCGCGTGCCGGACCAGCTCCTCGGGGCGGGCCACGACGACGCCGACGCCGGCGAGCAACACCGCCGTCGCCTCGGCGTAGGCGACCACGTCGATCAGGCCCTCGGCGTCGCCGGCGGCGAGCAGCGCGCGGGCCTCGTCGGGGCTCACCTGGACGTGATCATCGGTCCGCTCGGTCATTCGCTCCCTCCTCGCCGCGGTCCCGGCCCCGGACTGCCGTCGTCGCCGTCGTCGCCGTCGTCGCCGTCGTTGCCGTCGTTGGCGTCGTTGGCGTCACTGGCGTCGCCGTCGCCGTCGTCGCCCGCCTCCAGCTCCGCGCGCACGAATTCGATCAGCTCGCGCGCGATCGGCGCCATGGTCGCATCGTCCTGCCGCACGAACCCGGCGAGCTCGCCCGCCCAGTGCATCAGCGCGTCGAGGCTGGCGACCGCGCCGACCTGCATCGCGGCGAGCCGCGCATCGGCCGCGGTCGCGCCGCCGCCGCGCAGGCGCGCGTGCACCGCCAGCTGCGCCGCGACCTCGGCCCGCACGGCCCGCCGCACGAACGCGCCGAAGGTCTCGTGCGCCGGATACCACGCGGGCTCACCCGCCAGCACCTGGCGCACGACGCGGCGCACCAGCTCGGCCGGCGGCAGCACCTGCACGCCCAGGCCGGCGGCGTACACCGCCAGCACCTCGGCGTGCGCCAGGGTCGCCACCAGCTCGGGCCTGGTCGCCTGCAGCCGGATCAACGCGCGCTCGCGCTCGGTCGGTGGTCGCGCCGCCATCGTCAACGCGCCCGCCGCCCGACCACGAGCCCGAGCCGCTCGAGGTGTCCCGCCAAGGTCTGGTGCCGCACCCCGAGCGCGGCCGCCGCGGCGCGCAGCGTGCCGTGCTCGAGATACGCGAGGAGCCGCGGTGCGTGCTCGTACAGCTCGTCGAGGTTGCCGGGCCAGGTGTGCGCTTCAAGCCCCGCGAGCCCGTCGCCCAGCTCGGCCACGCGCCGCCGGCTGTGCAGCTCGCTCACCCAGTGTTGCGCCAGCAGCGGCGCCACGTCCTGCGGGCGCTGCGCCAGCGGCACCAGCTCGATCACCGCGACCTCGTCCGCGTGGCGATCCAGCCGCGCGCGCAGGCGCCGCGCCGATCCCGCGGCGAAGATCGGCCGCAGCCGCGGCGGCGTCGCGAACAGGCTCGCCGCCGCCGACGCGGTGACCCGCTGCACGCCCTCAAGGTCCACGAACACCGTCCCGCCGGTCGCGTGATCGAGCGGCGGCAACGGCGTCGCGGTCAGCGCGAGGAAGAAGCTCGCGCGGCGCGTGCTCGCGTCGTGGAGCTGTCGAGCCAGGCGCGCGGCGCCGGTGCCGGGGGCGCCGATCAGCGCCACCGGGCCGCCCTGCGCTGCCAGGGTCAGTGCGCGATCGATCCGGGCGTCATCACCGAGCCCGAGGCACGCGCCGAGCGCCGGCCGCAGCACCTCGAGCTCCGGATCGAGCGCCAGCAGCTCCAGATCGCCCAGCCAGAAGCGATCGCCGGCCTCGACCTCGAGCGACGCCACCCGGCCGGTGGACGGCGACGCGTACACGCCGTTCTTCGAGCCTTGATCATGGACGCGCAGCCCGCTCTGAGTCCGCTCGAGCCGCGCGTGGTAGGCGGACAGGCCCGGCGCGTCCGCGCGCACGACCACCAGGTCGCACGCCTCGGCGCCGATCGAGAACGACGCCTGCGCGGTCGACAGCGCCAGCGGGCGCCACGGCCGCCCGGCGAACCGCAGCGAGGTGATCGGCCCGCGCTGCGCCATCCCGCCCGCCGGCCACCCGTCGAGCGTGCGAGTCCGTGCGCTGACCGCGGGCGCCGATCTCGACGCCGGTGCGGCCGCAGTCGAACGCGCCGGCGCTCGGGTCTCCGTCGATGCAGCGGAGCTTGTCTGACCGTTCCCACGAACCGCCGCCACCTTGGTCCTGGCCATCGTCAGGAAGATCCCACGGGTCGCCGGCGCCGGGTCGCTTGTCAGCCACTAGCCGCTTGATCCACGAAATCGCCTGACAAAACCCCGTGATTTCGATCACGCGGATCCCTCTTGATTTTACTGATCGTGGCGTCGCGGCACAGGAATTCTTGTCAGCCGATTACGTGGGGTCCGCCCGATCAGGCTGACAAGCATGTGTCACCGAACCGCACGGAATCGCAAAGGTCTTGCGCGCGGCGCGGCGCCTGCGCTAGATCTGGTCGGGATGGGCCTGGATGCCGGGACACACCCTGGTGGCGACAGCGGACTGCGGCGATCCAGCGAGTCTGGTGGACGCGGTCGGTCCGACACCGTTTCGATGTCGTCGATTTACCCTTCTTTGGCGACTCGCGGCGCGGGCGGGCGAGCGGCACCGCCGCACCACCCGAGGTTGTCCCTTCCGCGTGGCTCCCGGCGCAACCGTTCGACGCGCTGGCCGATAGCTCCGGTACCACCCGAGGTTGTCCATGACCCCTGATCGCTCGCCTGCGCCTTCTGCCTCTCGCCTCGCCCGCGGCGCGCTCGCGTTCTTCGCGCTCGCCGCCGTGACCTGCTCCGACGACGGCGGGCCGACGACCGCGGAGCTCGGGCACGTCACCGGCACGGTCTGGCTGTCTGAGCCGGTCCGCGGCGCTCAGGTCGCGGTGCTGCGCTGGGACGCGGGCCAGGTCGGCGCGCTGGTCTGCGAGACCACGACCGACGATAGCGGCGCGTTCGACTGCGCGGTCGAGAAGTCGTTCGGCGACTTCGTCCTGCGCGCTCGCGGCGGCCAGACCCGGGACGCCGGCGCCGAGCTGACCCTCGACGCGGGCGCCGAGCTGCGCGCGCCGGTGCTCGGGTTCGTCCCGGCCGAGAAGCGCGCGGTCACGATCAGCCCGGCGTCCGAGCTGATCACCGCCGTCGGCCTGGCGCGGCTCGCCGCCACGCGCGAGCCCGACCTCACCGCCGCGGTGGCGCGGGCCCACGCCCTGGTCACCGAGCACCTCGAGGCCGATCCGCTGACGCTCGTGCCCGCGCCGCTGGCCTCGGCGACCACGCTGACCGAGCCGGTCAAGCTCGCGGTGTTCCTGCGCGGCCTCGCCAGCCTTTCGGCCACCGTCGCCGCCGAGCAGGGCCTGACCGCGGTCGCGCTCAACACCCGCGCGCTGGTGGATCGGCTCACCGACGACGCCAGCTCGGCCGAGGCCACGCTCGACGGCGTCGGCCGCGCCGGCGGCGCGATGCTCGAGCTCGGACCGAACTGCGAGCTGCCCGCGGGCTGCACGGCGCAGGGCGGGCCCGGCTGCCTCGCCTTGTGCGTGGTCGAGACCGACACCCTGCGCGCGCGCACCGGCGCCGCGGTGCTGGCGTGGCTGCGCACCCCCGACGGCCTCACGACCGGGCTCGATCGCGCCGACGTCCTGCCCTGGGTCACGCACCTGCAGCAGAACACCAGCGAGCTGTTCGGCGCCGATGCGCCCGAGGCCCTCGACACCGCCGGCCCGGTCGTCACCTGGGCCGCGCCCGCCGTCGGCCAGGTCTTCACCGGCGGCGCGATCATGCTCGACGTCACCGCCACCGACGCGCTCGGCGTCGCGTCGCTCACCGTCGTCGCCAACCTCGCGACCCCGGTGCCGGTCGTCGACACCGATCCCAGCCCCGAGCGCTTCGTCGGCAGCTTCCCGATCACCGCGACCACGCCCGAGGGCGACCTGACCTTCACCGCCAGCGCGCGACACCGACGACAACCCGGCCACCGCCGATCGCCAGGTCGTGATCGACGCGGTCGCCGCCGGCACGATCTCCGGCACCGCGGTCAAAGGCCGGCTGCGCGACGCGACCGTCTCCGTCTACACGTTCGCCGACGGCGTCCGCGGCGCGGCCCCGGTCGGCACCGGCACGACCCAGGCCGACGGCAGCTTCACCAACGTCCCGGTCGCCGAGGGCACCAGCGGCCCGCTGCTGGTCGAGGTCGGCGGCGGCGGCAGCTACGCCGAGGACAGCCAGCCGGCCACGGTCGTCAGCCTCGACGTCAACGACCGCCTGCGCACGGTCGTGCCGGCCTTCACCGACGGCGGCGCGGTCAGCGGCGTCGTGGTCACGCCCGCCACCGAGCTGGCGGTGTCGTACCTCGGCTGGCTCGTGACCGCCGGCCAGGGCGGCGCCGACCTGCCCGCGCGCTGGACCACCGCCCACGGCGCGCTCGAGGCGATGCTCGGCATCGCCAGCATCACCACCGTCGTGCCGTCCGAGCCCGCGCAGGTCGATACGCTCACCGCCGCCGATCGCTACGGCCTGGTGCTGCTCGGCCTGTCGCGCACCGCCTGGACCGCGTCGACCGCCGGCGGCGGCGACGCCGGCGCCTTCGGCCCGACGATCAACGCCCAGAAGGTCACCAACCTGTGGAGCCGTGACATCCGCGACGGCTGCCTCGACGGCAAGGCCGGCGCCACGCCGCTCAGCTACGGCGGCGTCGGCACGCTGACGGACGAAGCGACGCGTCTGCAGCTCGCGCAGGCGATCGTCGCGTACCTGGGCGACGGCGCGCGCAACGTCACGGCCTTCACGGCCCCGCCGAGGTCCTGCCGCTGCTCGACGCCATCGCCACCGGCGGCGGCAACGCCATGCCCGGCTCGTGCGTCGGCACCGTCAGCGGGCACCTGTTCGATGACAACGGCCGCACCTTCGACCGCGACGGCCCGCTGGTCACCTTCGACGGCGCCACCCCGCTCGCCGGCGCGTTCGTGCGCGGCACGATCATGGTCGAGGCCACCGCCACCGACGTCGGCATGCTCGACCCCGCGCCGACCCTGCGCATCTCGCTCCCGATGAGCACCGTCGACACCGACGGCGACATCAACGA